>JAQYWP010000113.1 GCA_029379285.1 Rhizonema sp. PD38 | reverse complement strand
AGCTATATGATTGATTATATAAAGTTATTCTATGTTTAGATTCGATTTAATTACGACGAACATACGACTCAATTGCGAATTACATTCGCATAGATATTTTCTAATCTTTTTGAATTTGCAGTTGAATTATTTTTAAGTTAGTTGCGACTTAAATACGTATTTTAGCTGAAGGATTTTCTAGTATAGAGATGGTTATAGTAGATTGATTAATCACATATTTTCTTGGTAACGCGAGCAAATACTCAAATTAAAGGTGGTATATGGCATTGAAGCCTGCGGTTGTCAGGCGACAGTGAAGCGCTACTGCCTCCATGTCAGTAGATTTGAAGCATACTAAAGGAGTACCCTAAATGAGCGAGGACATAACACTCCATCTCAAAATACGAGTTCCTGTCGATTCTCTAGACAGTCATCTGCTCAGTTTCCTGAAAGATAGTCGTACCTCAGCAACTAGGATGGTGTTAGAAGCAGTTCGTGCTTACTGGTTACCCATAGCTTGTACTGATAATAAACATTCGGAACGAACCAAGGCGATCGCTCACGAGTGTTTACGAACATTGCAAATTCAGGAACGATATATCAGTACAGTATGCGACTTGGAAAGTTCCGTGGCATCTGTACCTGTTCATTCTGATGTGTCGCGTTCTCACCAAGAGTACAAGAGTGCTACAGGATCTGTTCTAGAGCAACAATCTTTTTCATCTTAGGAATCCCAACAGGGTTGAGAATGCCTGGTGTAAGGATGCTTTAGAATCGAAACCAGTTTCAATGTAGCGAGATAGGGACGCCTAAAGCGATAAAGTGTCATTGTCTTTTTATTGGCTAGAGATGCAAGTTTTCGGCTTGTCTCATTGTTCTCAACAATCACGAAAAACCCCATATTTGTTTATGAATGGGGATATTTGACTAAATCAGGGTTATCTACCTCTTCACCCTACCGCACTGTGACGAAAGTACAGCGATTCGTGCGCTTGTCGCAGTAGTGCTTGATACTATCAAAATAGAAAGCCACAGCCATAGCACTGGCAACGGCGGCTGTGACGATTAACCCGATTGCGGGAAAAAATTCAAAATTACTGTATTTTTGGGAATTGTTGATCGCCACTTAATACCAACCACATGTACCTACGCATTGTCACACTAGGAATACTTAGACGTTTGAAGATAAGGGCAGGAGTGAGCGCTCTTAACGGTGAGGCTCAACAATCTTATGTACGGATAAGTTGATTTGGAACAGGCTTCTAAAATGCGAGAGAGCTAAGCTTGTGTTGAAAGTTCACTAGCTAAATAAAGTTCTACTGCTACTCTAATCAAATCTTGTACCGTACAATCTTTCTGGTCAGCCAGGTTCTTAAGTTGATGCTTCATATTTGAGTGCATTAACACCTTGACTTGTTCCGATAATCGCTCTTCTCTGCCGTAATCAAAGCGATACAAGGTTCCAAAATCAGGATTGCCACCAGGTCTCGCCATTTACTTAAAACCTTCAACAACATCTAAATTATATCGCCCTTTTTATCTCTAAAACACTGTATGATAGAAAATTATAGCGTGGTACTACGCTATAATTGATAAGAAAATTAAGTAGAGTCCGGGATAAATAGCATGAACTTGCCCGTTGACAGTCTTTCCACAACTCACAATGCTGTACTCAGTACTGCAACAGTTGAAGTTACTGCTAGTAACGAACTTACTTTAGAGGAACAGCGCGAGCGTCTGCACTTGGAGCGGACAATTGAGAGATCATTTTATGAAGCTGGAAAGGCTTTGAAAACATTGCGTGAGCATAAACTTTTTAGAAGTACTCACTCCACTTTTGAGGAGTACTGTAAAGAAAGGTTTGGATTTGAACGTCGGCATCCTTATAGATTAATTGATGCTGCTGATGTCGTTGATAACCTTGTACACATGTGTCCCATTGGGACACAAAATGAACTTGAGACTAATTCTTTTACAATATGTTCTAACAGAACACAAATCTTACCTACCAACGAGCGCCAAGTTAGACCCCTAACCAAACTGGAACCCAGAAAACAGTGGGAAGTATGGCAGATAGCAGTGGAAGAGGCAGGGAACAAGGTTCCATCTAGTAATATTGTAAAAGATATCGTGCAGCGTATTCGAGAGAGAACCAAAGTGCCAAATTCGTATCAAGTGGGCGAAGTTTGCCAATTTATTCCTAAGGATAATCCAGAGTTAAGAGGAAAAACTGGTTGTTGGTGCATTGTTACTTCCATAGGTGATTATAGCTGCACTGTAGAAACTTGGGATGCTGAGTACGTATTAAAGTTGGAACACCTCAAGTCGCTTGATTACCTAGAAGTTGAGTGTGCCTTCATGCAGCAGCTATGCTTGCGCCTAAAGAAGCTTCACTCTTTGGGAAATTTAGATACTGCTGCATATTGGGTTCTCAACGGGTTGTCCAAGCTATCTACACCTTATCTGACACCATTGCAGGAGAAGTTGTTGAGTGTTTTGGAACAGGAGTATGCGATGCCTTGGGCAACCACCGCAGTGGTAACGCTCTAAGATAGGCGTGTCGATTGGGGTGCAGCTTGCCTATGATATTGCCGAACTTCTCTTCAGGATTAGAATACAACTACCATAGGTAGGATAAACTTTTTTATACACAGCTACTTACACAAGGAAGACGGAGTAACTACTAAAATATAAATTAATCAAACTTTAAAAAGTTTTTTGTGTTTATACCAGACCTGGAATCTATAATTAACGCTATTACTGGCATCCCTAGCCCGATTACTGGCATTGCCAAATCAGTCATTAAAGATAAGCTTCAACGCAACGAAATTGTCATCAAAATACTAAAACAATTTAATCTTGCTCCCGAACATCCACCTGCTGACTTTAGTGGGGTTTATGCGTATGCCTTGGTGGAATACGGCGTTGGTAAACCCAAACCAATGCTGGAACTTTTCCGACTTGAACAAATAAAAAAGGCTTTTCGCAAAGCGTTAGATCACAACAACCCTTCAATCCTCCTATCAGAAGTCGATACATTTGTTGATAGTTATGCTTTAGGGGATGAAATCAAAACTTTAGGACTTGATATAAAAAGAGAAGTTGCAGCATTCGCCACTGTGTTTATTGAAGTTGCCAAGCGCAGTCGAACACCTGCTGATGTATTGATGAGTCAGCAAATAGGTTCATTACACAAAAGGATTGTAAATGTCCAAGAGCAACTGGATAGGCTGCCGACACTGGAAGGAATTCGCACAGAGATGGCGCGGTTGGCGAACCAAAGTGACCCAGTACTTCCACTCAATTCATCAAAAGAAAACCAATGTCGGGCGATCGCACTTGCTCAACAGATGCGTGGTTGGTTTGAAACTTTGGGCTACCGATTTGAGAAACATGAGGTCTGGGAAGAGGAATATTTTGAGTGGATTATTAATATTCAAGGAAGAAGAGGGTATGATCGCATTTTGGTGCGTGGCATAGAGGGCGAGGCAGGAGTTAAGGATGTTGTTGCTTTGCGTGACCAGACACAGAAGCAACGTACCGATAAGGGGTGGCTTGTAAGTGCGCGTCGTATTTCACGAGCAGCGCGGGAACTAATCAAGCAAGAAGATTACAGCAAAGTTTTCTGCTACACTTTTGATGAACTTATAGACCAAGACGCTGATTTTAGCAATTATCTTGACTGGTTGGAGACAGAGGTAAAACGTCGAGGCATTGACACTAAGTACATTCCTCTTGCTTGTACCAAAGAAGAAATTGACCCTGTCACCAAACGCCGAATTGCTGTAAGTCGTTACGGACAGGAAGATGATTGGATTGATGGTTACATTGATCTTTGGTTAGACGATCCAGCTAAAGAGCATATTTCAGTTTTGGGAGAGTTTGGCACAGGTAAAACTTGGTTTGTCTTCCACTATGCCTGGAATGCACTGCAACGCTATCGGGATGCCCAAAAACGCGGAGTTGAACGTCCCCGCCTGCCTTTGGTTATTACGCTACGCGACTATGCCAAAGCACTGAATGTTGAGAACGTGCTGGCAGGGTTCTTTTTTACTCAACACAATATCCGCTTAAATAGTGACGTTTTTGACCAACTTAACCGCATGGGCAAGTTGCTGCTGATTTTCGACGGTTTTGATGAGATGGCAGCTAAAGTTGACCGCCAACAGACGATTAACAACTTTTGGGAGTTGGCGAAGGTGGTAGTTCCCGGTGCTAAGGTCATCCTAACCTGCCGCACTGAACATTTTCCAGAAGCTAAAGAAGGAAGAGCGCTCCTCAATGCCGAATTGCTAGCATCGACTGCCAATTTAACTGGGGAAACACCTCAGTTTGAAATACTCGAATTAGAGAAATTTAACGACGAGCAAATTCGTCAAGCACTTTCATTTCAAGCTCAATTCACTACAGTAGAACAGGTGATGGGCAACCCGTATCTGTTAGATTTAGCGCGTCGTCCGGTGATGACCGAGTTAATTTTAGAAGCACTACCAGATATTGAAATAGGTAAACCAGTGGATATGTCACGGGTTTATCTTTACGCGGTGCGGCGGAAGATGGAGCGAGATATTAAAGCAGAACGCACATTTACTTCCTTAGCAGACAAGCTTTACTTTTTATGCGAACTGTCTTGGGAGATGCTCTCAACCGACCAGATGAGCCTAAATTATCGGCTGTTTCCTGATCGCATCCGTCGCCTCTTTGGTTCTGTAGTGCAGGAGGAGAAAGATTTAGACCACTGGCATTACGATATGATAGCACAAACAATGCTTATCCGCAATGCTGATGGTGACTATACTCCAGCACATAGGTCATTGTTAGAGTTTTTTGTAGCCTATAAATTTGCTGCCGAGTTAGGAGCGTTAGCTGATGATTTTACTGAGTTAGCACAAGCACAGTCGTGTTTGGATGAGAGTGCGACACCTGTTGACTACACTTGGTCTGGTTATTTTGCGCGTCAGTTAGATCAAAATGCAGGCTGTGTTAGTATTGCACCCTTAAAGGCATTCACAAGTGAACCATTGGAGAAGTTGAGGGAGACGTTTGGGCGATCGCCACTAACAAAGGCGGTGATAGATCTGCTTTTACCAATGGTAGATATTCATTCTTGCATCACTCAATCCCCCCATCATCCCATTATCAAAATTCTTAAAGCGACATGCGGTAAAACTGAAGCCGAAGTAAGTTACACCGGGGGAAACGCTGCGACGCTATTGGTGAAAGTAGATAAGGAGGCGTTAGAAAGCTGTGATTTGAGTCATACACTAATTTTAGGCGCTGACTTTACAGATGCCAGCTTACGCAATGTGAATTTTACTAACGCAAATCTTGGTAGTTCTAAATTTAATAATATTTTAAGTCGCCCTTTATCAGTGGCATTTAGTCCTGATGGAAAAATGTTTGCTACAGGTGATGCTAGCGGAGATATTCGTTTATGGCAAGCTACAGACAACCGACAAACTTTACTTTGTAAGGGACATATTGACTGGGTCAGGTCAGTAGTTTTTAGTCCTGATGGTACAATATTAGCTAGTAGCAGTGATGACCAAACAGTTAAAATTTGGGATATCAAAACTGGCGAATGTCTTAAAACTTTGCAAGGACATATCCATCGCGTGTGTTCAGTAGCTATTAGTCCTGATGGTACACTACTAGCCAGTGGCAGTAGTGACCAAACAGTAAAGCTTTGGGATATCAAAACTGGTGAATGTCTTAAAACTTTGCAAGGACATACAAGTAGGGTATTTCCAGTAGCTATTAGTCCTGATGGTACACTACTAGCCAGTGGTAGTAATGACCAAACAGTAAAGCTTTGGGATATCAAAACTAGTGAATGTCTTAAAACCTTGCAGGGGCACACTAATCATGTCCATTCGTTAGTTATTAGTCCTGACGGTAAGAACGTTGCCAGTGGTAGTGATGACGGAACTATAAAACTTTGGGATATAGAAACTAGCAATTGTATCAAAACCTTACTAGGTCATTTTGGTCAAGTTTGGTCAATAGCAATAAGTTCCGATGGCAAACTTTTACTGAGCAGTAGTAGCGATACAACAATCAAGATATGGGACTTGATCACAGGAGAATGTTTAAAAACTTTACAGGGACATACTGCTGGTATAAACCAAGTGGATATTAGTCCCGATAATACAACTGTAGCCAGTGCCAGTAATGACCAAACCGTGAAACTCTGGAATATCAAGATTGGAGAATGCTTGGATACCTTGCAAGGATATATTAAGCCGATATATTCCACAGCCGTTAGTCCTGATAGCAAAAGATTAGCTAGTGGTGGTGATGACCAAACAGTAAGACTTTGGGATGTCAAAACTGGGAAATGTTTGAAAAATTTTCAAGAACATAATAGTATAATTTGGTCGGTTGCTTTCAGTCTCGATAATGTAACTCTTGCCAGTGGTAGTGCTGATAACACAGTGAAGATATGGAACATCAACACCGGAGAGTGTCTAAAAACTTTCCAGGGGCATAGCAGTAAAGTCTATGAAGTAGCTTTTAGCCCCGATGGCGCAACAGTAGCTAGTGCCAGCGATGATCAAACCATAAAATTATGGGATGTATGCACAGGAATTTGTATGAAAACATTATTGGGACATATTGATAAGATCTGGTCAATAGCTATTAGTTCCAAGGCCAAAATCATTGCCAGTGGTAGTGCTGATAAAACAGTGAAGCTTTGGGATATCTTGACCGGAGAATGTATTAAAACTTTTCAACTAAATAGTAGTGCAAATTCAGTAGTATTTAGTCCCGATGGTAGGGTACTTGCCAGTGCTGTTGATAAAATGGTAAAGCTCTGGGATGTCTACACAGGTGAATATCTGAACGTTTTGCATGTGCCTACACAACGGGTGAGGTCAGTTGCCTTCAGTCCAGATAGTAAGATTCTTGCTTGGGGTGGAGATGATAAAACCGTGAGGCTATGGGATATTAGCAGGGGAAAAAATCTGAGTATTTTGCAGGGGCATACTAGTCCAATATGGTCAGTAAATTTCAGTTCTGATGGCAAAACTCTTGTCAGTGGCAGTTTAGATGAAACAATTAAACTTTGGGATATAGAAACGAGCCAATGCTTTAAAAATCTAATGCATGAAAGACCATATGAAGGCATGAACATTATAGGCATAATGGGTTTAACAGAAGCTGAGAAAGCCTCGCTCAAAGCTTTAGGAGCGGTAGAGAGTGAATAGTGTGACTTGAAAAAGATTTTGGACAGTTTTGGATGAAGTTGTTGGACAAATTATAAGCTGAAATACCTATATGTAGCGAACGCTTATGGATGAGCAAAATCAATCAAGGGCTTGAATATATATTTACTTAAATGTCAACCTTAATTGTGCCAGTTTAAGCAGTTTAAGGTGCGTTTGCCCTGCTTACATCAGCTTTTAGACACAGAAAAGCTAAATAGAATCTTAAGTATTTTAGTTATTGAATTGTGTAAGATAAAACTAAAAACTTATGAGAGATGGCGGATTCTAACGAAATTAACAGCATTATTGACCGCATTGCTAGTGGTAAACACACTGACGCAGACATCGCAGTTTTGCGTGAGGTGCTTTCTTCTGGTGATCGCCAAGTAACACTGCAACTTGGCAAGTACAATGTCAACATTGGAAAAGGAGAAAAAGTACATATAGGCGATCACATCTATAATCGGTTAGATGACCAAACAATCCAAGCTATTGTTAAAGCGATACAGCAAACAACGCCTAAAAATGTTCCCACTCAGTTTCAATCTCTAATTGCTGATAAAACTGAGGGATTTGTTGGACGTGAGTATGTCTTTGATGCTATTGAAGCATTTATCGCCAATAATCCCAAAGGTTACTTTACCATCATCGGCGATCCGGGGCAGGGAAAAAGTGCGATTTTGGCAAAGTATGTACAGGATACGGGTTGTATTGCCCATTTTAACGTTTTGCTTCAAGGTCCCAATCGGGCGGATCAGTTCCTCGAAAGTGTCTGTCGTCAATTGATTGAACGCTATGAGCTTTCTTACAATCCCTTACCCCCTAATGCCACGCGAGATGGGGAATTTTTGGGACAATTGTTAGATGAGGTAGTGCAGAAAAGCAAAGGTGAAGCGGTGATTATTGCTGTTGATGCACTGGATGAGGTAGATTCAGCCAGTTATAGAGATGCAGCGAATATCCTCTACTTACCACCTTATTTACCTGACAGAGTGTATTTTATACTGACTCGACGAAGGGGTGTAGAAGTTCCCTTGACTAGTTTTGCACCCATGCCACCACCGCTTAATCTGTTGGATTTTCAAACCGACAGTGAGCGAGATGTCAGGACATATATTGGAAATCGGGTTAATAGTAGTGGTGATTTGCGTTATCAAATTGATGGAAGGGGGGAGACTATTACGGAATTTACCGACAAAATTGCGGAAAAAAGTGAAAACAATTTCATGTATTTGCGCTATGTATTGCAGGATATTGAAAGTGGCTTGTATCAGGATTTAACTTTAGAACAATTCCCACAAGGTCTACAAGGTTATTATGAATTTCACTGGCGACGCATGGGAATGACAGCAGATCCCTTACCTGTTGAGAAAATCAAGATTGTCTATATTTTAGGAGAAGTACGTGAGCCTGTTTCCCGTCGCAAGATTGGTGATTTTTCTGGAGAAGATGAATATACGGTGCAGATGGTGTTGAATGAGTGGAAGCAGTTTTTACATGAATTGATGAAGGAAGAGAAGCGTTACAGTGTCTATCATGGAAGTTTCAGAGATTTTTTACATCGACAAGATATTTTAGAGAAGCATCCGCTCACAATACCAGGAATTCATCAGCTTATTGTTAAAAATGAGTTACAGGTTTGGCAGAAATTAAAAGGAGTTTTGAGGAGTCGCCGTAGTGAGTGATTTTGAGGGGTTGATTTTAGAGGATGAGGAATATGTTTTGAATTTGCCATATCATTTGGCGGAAGCGGATATGGCGGATGATTTGTCTGATATTCTAACTGAGTTTGATTTTATTGAATATAAAGTTTTCGCTTTGAAAACACAGCTGCTGATTGAAGATTACAAACTTGCCCTACAGTTTCCAGAACTGAAGAACACAGCGAGCTTGTCATTGCTCAAATCAGCAATTCAACTCGCTGCTCACATCCTTGCTGTCTATCCTTTGCAGATACCGGAGCAACTTCTGGGACGGTTGCTGGGTCACAAAACGGATGACGAAAAATTGCAAAATCTTTTAGCAGAGGCTCAGTATCATAAATCTGAACTCTGGTTACGCCCGGTGATAAGTAGCCTTCCTCGTCCGGATGGTCTGCTGCTGCAAACCATAACAGGACACCGAGGTCTGCTTGATGCCGTTACTGTCGCACCAGACGGAGAATATTTCGTGTCAGCTAGTAAGACCGAAATAAAAGCTTGGTCTGTAGCGAACGGCAAGGAACTATTTGCATTCCCAGCATACGGTGATGATGTAACAGATTTAACTATCACCCCTGATGGGCAATATCTTGTGATTGCGTTGCGTGATGTCATGATTAAGGTTTGGTGCTTGAAAAGCAAACAGGAGTGGCTGACGCTAACAGGGCATAAGAGTGCGGTCTTGGCTGTAGCTACAACCTCAAAAGGTTATTTGATTTCAGGTTCAACTGATGAAACGTTGAACATCTGGGATCTACAACAGGGGACTTCTGTGGGCACTCTAAGTGCAAATATTGGTTCTTTCAATGGGATTGCTGTATTGCCGGGAGAAGAACAAATTATATCTGCTAGTGGGACTATTTTTAGTTCGCCTAGAGAACATTATGTCCTCAAGGTTTGGGATTTAATCAAGCAAAAAGAAGTTTGCACATTGGGAGAACATTCTGAGCCCGTCAGCACGGTCGCAGTAACACCAGACGGACGATATGCTATTGCAGGCCTGAACGCTAGTCTTGTTGTTTGGGATTTATCGACTCGAACTAAGCGATGCACCTTAACAGGTCAAAGTTCCCAGATTCAAGCCGTGGTTGCGGTGAACAATCGATTGGTGATTTCTGCTTCTAGTCGCGATGATCTCAAAGTATGGGATATTGAACATGGGAAAGTATTGACTACCTTGAAAGGTCATCAAGGTGGAATTATGGATGTGGCTGTGACACCCGATCGCAAGCGAGCCATATCTGTTGCCTTGGATGGAACCATTAAGATCTGGAATCTGGAAGGTATTGAGAAAACAGCATCTTTACCTAGACATCAGGATGATGTGGCTAAAATCGTTATTACACCTGATGGTAAACGGGCAATCTCGACTTCTTGTGACCATAATGCAATTGTATGGGATCTGGAGAATTTCCAACCTCTGTTAACCTTGCAAGGACATACCCATTGGGTAACTGATATTGCTGTCATGGCTGACAGTCGTCATGCTGTATCTGCTTCATGGGATGGTACGCTTAAATTTTGGGATCTGGCAACAGGTGAATTGTTGTCAACGCTAACAGATGTTTCGGAACACATCAACGGACTGGCAGTCACTCCAGATGGGCAATATGCAGTTTTAGTGGTCAAGGGAAAACCTCTTAAAGTTTGGGATTTGAACCAAAAAGCTGAGCGTTTTATCCTCCAAGGTCATACCGGAGATGTGAATGCAATCTCACTAACTCCAGATGGGCAAAGAGTTATCTCTGCTTCAGACGATCGAACCTTGAGAGTATGGGATCTGGACAATGGTCTGGAATTGCTTGCTTTCCCCAATTGCTTCCGAGATTCACGGTTATCCTCACCAACAGAAGAATTCGGTAACGAGTCGATGCAAGCCCAACTTGTAGGGATTATGATACCTCCAGATCGTACCCGACGAAATCCCGGATATTCATCACATGAAAAATCAGATGACGCTTTTGAGCAATATCTTATTGATAAAGGTAAAAGCAAAAATGCAGTAGTTGTAATGCCAGACGGTCGAAGCGTGATTTCTGGTTCCCAGAGTGGCGTACTCCAAATATGGGATACTTCTAGCGGAGAAGAATTGTTTGCTTTAGATGATAATGCTTCTGGCATTACCGCTATCGATGTATCGCCAAACGGTCGTTTTGCCTTTGTTACCAGTGGTTTGCCCCACTATTTATCTGATAATACACTGCGTGTATGGGATCTGGAGAAAAGGCAACTCGTTGCTCGTTTTATTGGGGAAAGTCCAATGACGGCTTGTGCAGTTGCACCAGATGGTGTAACTGTTGTCGTTGGGGATGCTAGTGGGCAGGTTCATTTTTTACATTTGGAGGGCATTGATTGAGAGTTTAAAATAGTGTTCACTCCATTCAATCCCAAAGAATGATTTTATGTTGAGACACAAAGCGAGCGCCAATTTACCTCTGCACTATATTGACTAGTATGAACTAGAGAGATGGACGGCATATTGCTAGCCGAGTATCAGCAAAAAATAATTACCACGGAAGAAGAAAACGAACAAGCCATCAGACTCACTTTAACCTTAGAACATCGTCCTAATCGTACACCAGAAGAAGAGATGCTGTTGGAACTGTGGGTAACGTTAATCGAGAAGTTTGAAGAAACCCATTACCCAATCCCTCAAGTACACCAATTCGATGTTAATGCATCTGATAGACGCACGCGATATTACTCCAGAAGCATTAGCTGAGGTAATTGGTTCATTGGAAGTTACCTTGCAAATTGTCAATGGCGATTCTCCTTCGGAGACGCTTCGCGAACACACCATCAATAAAGTAGAAGCAGAAGTACTTGCAGATTATTTTCATGTGGATGCGAGTTTATTTACCTAGCTTATTTTCCATAACAAAAATTTAATAATATGAGTAGAAACAAGTAAATTCACACTTTTATTGTCTAAAATAGAACTAAAAAAGTCCGATAAATGGCGAACCCCAGTAACCTCAACGACATTATTCAATGCATCCTCAACGGAACTCAAACCGATGACGATGTTGAAGCTTTGCGTCAATGGTTAAATAGTGGTGGTAGCCAAAATCTGCAAGTAGGGAAGTACAATGTCAATATTGGACAGGGACAAGACATTCATATTGGCGATCGCACTTACCTTGGACTTGATGCACAAGCAATTCGAGAAGTTGCTCGTGCTGTAATTCAGGGTTCTAACGCCGCAGATATTCGGGAAATTGTTCGCTCTATCCTCTTTGAGGAGTTTCAGAACTCGGCTCAACCAGATAATCCTCAAAGTAGTTCGCGCAAAACAATTTTAGTCCTAGCTTCCAGCCCCACCAATCAAGGGAGACTACGCCTAGATAAAGAAGTGCGAGAAATTGATGAGGGTTTGCGAAGGGCGCAGCAGCGAGAAAAGTTTACTTTGCAACAACGTCGGGCAGTTCGTCCTGATGATTTACGTCGTGCTTTGTTGGATCTTAACCCAGAGATTGTTCACTTTTGTGGACATGGTTCGGGTGAAGATGGATTAGTTTTGGAAGATGATGTAGGCATTGCACAACTCGTTCCAACTGAAGCTTTAGCCAATTTATTTAAACGATTTGCTACACGAGGACTTGAATGTGTTGTTCTCAACGCTTGCTACTCGGAAATTCAAGCAAACGCGATCGCCCAACATATCGATTATGTAGTCGGCATGAATAGTACGATAGGAGACGATGCAGCGATTAAGTTTGCAGTTGGTTTTTATGATGAACTAGGAGCTGGTTGGTCGTATGAAGATGCTTATCACGGTGGTTGTGATGCGATCGCCCTGCAAGGAATCCCAGAGGAACATACCCCAGTCTTCAAAAATCTAAAAAAAAAGTCCAATTAAGGGCAGTAAATCCGGTTGATGACTTAGTGCAACAAGTGCGATCGCGTCTCCACGACAGCATCCAAAGTTTGCACGGTGTTATGCCATTATGGGGAATAGACCATTGGGTGCCTTTGGGGGATTTGTTTGTAGATGTAAATATCCTGGAGTCACTTAGCAGTAGCCACAGGTCCGAACTGGATGATTTGTGGCAAGATTTTACAAGATGTAATTCCGACTACCGCAGTTTGGAGCGGATTGGTTTGGGTAAGGAACGACAACGTGTGTCAGGGTTGACTGTGCTAGAACGGAATACTAACCTGATGGTGGTGGGTAAACCTGGTTCGGGGAAAACGACATATCTCCAAAAAATTGTAACCGAGTGTAATGATGGGAAATTACAAGCGCAGCGAATTCCCGTGTTGATTAAGCTGCGGGAATTTGTAGACGATGGACGTAAATTGGAGATGGAAAGTATATTAATGGTTATTACTTTTTAGATAATTATAACGCTTATAATCATTTTGCTACTTGTGCATTTTATATTGATATTACTATTGCTCTCAATATTGAAAACGATATGAATTGTGAACGCACTCGTGTGCGTTCACTTGCTCGTGCTCTTGACATAAATTTTAATTATGACCTAGACAACTATTTTAACTTAACTGTTAGTGTTGATCGTGAACTTATCCGCACTCTTAAGCGTTTTCTTCTTGGACTATCTCCTATACAGCATGACTATTTAATTGAACAGCATCTTCAAACTTTTCACAATCTTCAACCTGAATTGCTGGAGTTTAGACTAAACCATGAAAAACGACCCAGCACGGCTGAGTTAATAATAG
>JAQYWP010000900.1 GCA_029379285.1 Rhizonema sp. PD38 | reverse complement strand
ATTTAATATTGTTATCGGATTTTGAGGTGGATTTACAAATAATAAGAAATATGGTAACAGAACTACAATTCCAGCACTAATAATTGAACTAATTGCTGAAAATATAGCTAAGAGAAATAAACCTATAAGTAAAATCATTACAGAATGTAATTTTAGACCTGCTCTTACTCCGGTAAAATTTGCATCTTTAATAATAGCATTACTAAAATCTGTGCCTCGAATATCAGCATAACTGAAATCTTGGTTAACTAAGTTTTGATTTTTAAATGACTTACCTCGATAATCCTTACTCATTGGAAATTTCTGAGAATAAATTCAGTGAATTATACAAATCTTGTTAATTCAACTAGTTTTGCTTTCTAAAAAATGATAATAAATAATAAAAATTATCGTCATTTTTTGAGGAGTGGTGACCCTTACCTTTAAAGTATTGGTCTTGTACGAGGTATCAGCTTTGAAATAAATTTTGGACTAATAGCTTAGTCTCATGTATTTATACTACACATTTTGGTCAACGCGACAGACCCGATGACATTCCTCCTGCGATATTCCTGTTATCTGAATTATGTTACATACAATTTGACAAATATCATCAGTGTTTGGAGAAGTATTTGCAGATAGCTCACCCCCTTTAAACTTTTCTGCCTCTAACCCAGTAGCAGATGAAACAATCTCAAAATCACCTTTCTGATTAGAAAGTTCTTCTAATCGTGCTATAAATTCAGGCTCGGCACGATTTTGGCTAAGTAATTTAAGTAGAGTTACACTTGACTGTCTTGCAGACAGGATTGAACTGATACACTCCTCTGCCTGCTTTTTCTGTTGATCAGATAGCTTTTCCCAACCAGGAACTATAATTTTTTGAGTCATATTTTTTCAGAGAAATAGTATTAAATAACTACAAAAGTATGTTAACATGATGTGATCGCGCTCCCCTTCCTCCCTTCACCATCAGCATCCAACTAGTCAAGTGTCACTGATTCCATAATACTGCTCCAATTGAGCAAAATATTTTAGTTCAACTGGCGTAAAAGCCACTAGTTGCTCAAGCAACAGAAGAATTTGTATATCAAACGGATCTAAGTTACATTTTCTCAACTCAGTAATGCGTAAGCACACCTCAACTAACTGCGGTTCTCTATGCATAGGTACTGGTTCTACCTGTTGATGCTTCATTGAGCCAACACCGCGAACTAAAGTTACGCGGATTCAGGCTGAAAGTTGGCGTTGACTTGTTGCTCGGAATCCGAAGAAACAGCTATCTGGTCAACGTTTTTCAGCTTATCTGACAACCGCTCTAGGGCAATCAACCCACTTTCAGACGAGCCTACTCGTTCGCGGTTTAAAAACTCCTGCCATGCGTCCGATAGGATCGACTCCGACCCCGAATACTGACTAGCAGCATCCAACAATGACAGTCTATCGTCTTGATTTACGTGCCTACTCAAATACGCTGTGAACAAATCACGATGCATTTCAATACCAATTGCATCGTAATGCACCCGTTCAGATAGAGTTTTCTTGCTAGACTACCATCGCTGAGGAGTTTGACTCAGCGCTGTTGATGAAGTAGAAAACTTGTGAACACTTCCACCAGCATTTTCGCGAAGTCTCGGGGAGAGAGTACTCTCTCCCCGGAGCTTCGCGCGAAGCTCGCCGGACGGAATCTTCCGCCCGGCAGACTTCGCAGCTTTGCGAATGAGTTCTGATTCTACAAAACTAGGAGACTTAGCAGATATTGCTTTGCCGTAACGTTTCTGCCAACCTTTTACACTGACATTTTCAGCTTTGATATCTTTACCATGTCGTAAGATTTCGTTGACTATCTCACGGTTTTTGGTTTTGGCATATGCTACCTTAAATATAAAATCGCCTATTACCAAAACCAAACGGGAGTACCAAAAGACACACGGTGTTCTGTGCAGCACTTGTGTAAAATTCTCATTTGTTTAGACAGATTGAGCAAGTGAGCGTAGACAAGGGAGCGGTGAGGCAGCGCTACAGGAGGGTTAGCCCGACCTAGGCAACTGCGAATCCGAAGGGCTTGTCGTCAGACATCGCCCTGATTGAATTTACCCAGATTTTTTCGACTTCCATGATCGCAGGCGTTCAATCTCTGAATCTGCTAGTGATTTTCTTTACATGTAATCCCTAGCGATTCTCAGTAGTGATCGCCCGAATGACGTCAATAGTACTGCTACTCTTCAAAAAGATTTCTGTAGTTCTACGAATGAATTTAGTTAAAAACTCTTCCTAAGATGGATTCGTTGAGGAACAAGATGTTGTAAAAAAGTTTGGAAAAATATTGCTTGGCTTTTAGGGGTGGGTGCAATCGCTTCCTCTATTTCTCCGGTTGACGCGATTCAATATAAAGGAGCATCTGTATATAAAGCAACTGAGAGTAACATAACCAGTGTTTACTTTGATGGTACTGCTGGCAACGATATAGCAGTAGATCTAGGAAATGTGACCAAAACTGTATCAAAGGTTGCTGGCGCTTGTGGTGATGTAAAAATCTCTACCCCTAGAGGAAATCCAAGTTTTACAGGATTAAAAGTAGATGGCACTGCATAGGTACATTGAAATGAAAAGAATTGAAGTTGAGCAAAGAACGATTTTTGTTGGGTTAGCAGGTAGTCATGGCTATGGATTAAATCGACCTGATTCAGATTATGATTATAGAGGAGTGTTTATTGCGCCCAAACGCTACTATTTAGGATTTGATGACATTGAACAAAAAGATAGTGGCTGGGATGAAGAAGGAATATTTCCGTTTCTAGATAACAATAAAGATACGGTTATCTACGAATTAAGAAAAATTATCCAGCTATTGTCAGCAGAAAATCCCAATGTTTTAGAATTGCTGTGGTTAAATGAATATCCTATCTTGACTTCAGTTGGAAAGCACTTAATTAACCATAGAAAAATATTTTTAAGTAAGAAGGTAAAGCATACTTATTCTGGCTATGCTTTTGCCCAAATCAAAAAAATGGAAACTCATCGCAAGTGGTTGCTGAATCCACCACACAAGAAACCGTTGCCATCTGATTTTGGAATAGAGGATGAAGTGCCATTAATTAAAGATGAGTTAAACGCTTTTTTAGAATATCTTTATCTTTTAATTAGAGAACGAATTGAGTTTTTAGAAGAAGCAGAACAGTTATATAAGTTGCTGACTGCTGATATAGACTTTAAAGGAGTTTTGAAACAGTATACTATCCCAGATGAAGCTTTGAACTATACACAAAAGTTAACAAACAGTCGCAAGGACTTTATACGGTTGCTTCAGAAAAGTCAAAGCTATCAAGGAGCTTTAAGAGAATGGAAAGCTTATCAATCTTGGCAAGAAAATAGAAACCCTGCAAGGGCAGAAATGGAGAAAAAGTCAGGCTTTGATCTCAAGCATGGGATGCACTGCATTAGATTACTCCGCAGTGGATTGGAAATATTGCGACAAGGAGAGGTGATTGTAGATAGGAGAAGAATTGGGGATGCTGAAGATTTAAAAGCCATCCTAAAAGGTGATTATTCTTATGAAGAGGTGATGAAAATGGCTGATAATTTAGTTGTCGAAATGGAAAAGGTTTACAAAGAATCTGCTCTACCTCACCAACCTAACTTGGAGGAAATTAATGAATTGTGTATAGAGTTAGTGGAAATGCAAGGATGGAGTAAGGAGTGAAAAAATATCCACTAACAACTAACTCATTAAAAATTTTGCAGCAAGTCAGCAAAACCATAAATACTGACGAGTAGCAGTAACAATGCTGTAAATTGAGTGATTCGCGTTTGATGTGAAGGAGCGATCGCTTCTCTTACCAAGATGGAAATAGATGCTCCAATGACAAGGCTCAAACCTAAAATCATGTAAGGCTTCTGTGTTGGTAAAAATGTAGAAATAGCCAACATTGCTAACGCCACCATGAGCATCAATAGCTCTACAAACTGAGGTGGGTTGTATTGGCTATATAAGACAAAGGTGTTTAACCAAAAGCGCCAAAATCTCATAATATATCC
>JAQYWP010000899.1 GCA_029379285.1 Rhizonema sp. PD38 | reverse complement strand
GCTTGTATTCATTCTTGTTATGACTACCAATTTGGAAAATAGTTATTTATTTAACAGTAGGTAGCTTCAAGAAATGTGTAAAATTTCATAGTTGTTTTGGATACATACTGTTTTTAGATTGATTATGTTTAACTACACAAAGTGTGCGCTAGTTTGGCTGTCACAAGACTAATTGTTAGGTTATCAAGATGATGTTTTATTTAAAAATGAATACTTGAAATTTCAGTATAAATAGCATCGCTTGTTTCGTGACAAAAACTCTGATAATCTAATCCTTCTTAGTTATCTATGAAGTTTGATTCTTTTATGATGTTAATACACAGCAGATAGCAAAAAAATGACTAATAAGAAATGGGCTGTAAAACGTATTACTGTGAATTTGGCTACCCAGGAAGCGGAAAAACTAGAAAAATATTGCCTACAGACAGGTAGACCTGCAACAGATGTCATTAGGGAACTCATTAGAGGATTACCTATTACGTCTGAAGAAAATGGAAATGGGATTGGAAGGGATTAAGAGATAGTGGGACAAAAAGGAAAACTCTTGGTAAGCGATTGCTATTCACTGCCACCTCTTTACCTAGAAGAGGTGCGCGTAGAAGACTAGATCCGGCAGATTCTGCAATTCTTCTTTATAAGAAAAATGCTTTCATCTTTAGGCTAAAACTACAAAGGTCAGCACTTGTAAAGATTCATTGGATTGACGCGGCTTGCGTGGGTAAATCTACCCCTATCCTGAATATTAAGGGCGTTAAACCCCTACTAATAAAGGCAACAGGACATGGGACTATGGGACTCGTCAATCATACCGTACCGATAAGTATGGCTTTCCCAATCGCCATTGCAGCAGAAAAAAAATTCATTTTGGTTTCCGTTCCAGGTGATATTGTTAAAGCTGTTGTCACAACTGGCAAAAAAATCGGAACTTATACTGGTAGAATCGCAACTCGTGTGACTGGCAGCTTTAATATTTCAACGAAATCTGGTTTAATTCAAGGAATTTCATCCCGTTTTTGTAAAATTATTCATCGTAAAGATGGATATGGATACGCTTATTAAAATGCGAAATCTGCCGGACAGAGTACTCTCACAGGCTCGTTTCGCCCGAAGCTCGCTGCATTTAATGTGATCAGCGAATTCCGCCACCAATCCAGTTACAATTTGTTAAGAAACTGAAAAGGAAAAACGGAATCGAAAATGCGTATTGCAATAGTGGGTGCGGGACTAGCTGGGCTAGCAACTGCTGTAGATTTAGTTGATGCAGGCTGTGAAGTGGAGATTTTTGAGTCTCGTCCGTTTGTTGGTGGTAAAGTTAGCAGTTGGATTGATAGCGATGGCAACCACATTGAAATGGGTTTGCACGTATTTTTTGGCTGCTACTACCAAATGTTTGACTTGATGAAGAAAGTGGAAGCATCACAAAATTTACGATTGAAAGAACACTCCCACACTTTCATTAATAAAGGGGAATGTATTGGTTCTTTAGATTTTCGTTTCTTTACAGGTGCACCTTTTAATGGGTTAAAAGCATTTTTTACCACGACTCAACTCTCGTTGCAGGATAAGTTGCAAAATGCGATCGCTCTTGGGATGAGTCCAGTTGTACGTGGGTTAGTTGATTTTGATGGGGCAATGAGAACTATTCGTAATTTGGATAAAGTTAGCTTTGCTCATTGGTTCCGCAGTCATGGTGGTAGCGATGGTAGTATCAAAAAGATGTGGAATCCTATTGCTTACGCTTTAGGATTTATAGATTGTGAGAATATGTCTGCCCGTTGTATGTTGACAATTTTCCAATTGTTTGCATCAAGAACAGAAGCTTCAATATTGCGGATGCTGGAAGGTTCTCCTAATGAATACCTGCATAAGCCTATCTTGAAATATTTAGAAGCTAGAAATACAAAAATTTACACTCGTCGCCGAGTGCGAGAGATGTTATTTCCAAAAGTTGGGGAACAAATCCATGTAACTGGTATGGTAGTGGCAAATGGCGAGACTGAGGAAATCATCACTGCTGATGCCTATGTCGCTGCTTGCGATCTTCCTGGAATTCATCGTCTGATACCTCAGGAGTGGCGCAAATGGCAAGAGTTTGACAATATTTATAAATTGGATGCAGTGCCAGTGGCAACAGTGCAACTGCGGTTTGATGGTTGGGTAACAGAATTGCACGATGCTCTCAAACGCAAACAGTTAGATCGTGCATCGGGAATTGATAATTTGTTGTATACCTCAGATGCTGATTTTTCTTGTTTTGCCGATTTAGCTTTGACAAGCCCTGCTGATTATTATAAGGAAGGTCAAGGATCGTTGTTGCAACTGGTGTTGACACCAGGAGATCCTTTTATTAAACAAAATAATGAGGCGATCGCCCAACATGTCCTCAAGCAAGTTCATGAGTTGTTTCCTTCCTCAAGAGAACTCAACATGACTTGGTATAGTGTGGTGAAACTGGCTCAGTCTTTATATCGTGAAGCGCCGGGTATGGATATTTACCGTCCCCTGCAAACAACACCGATTTCTAATTTCTTTCTCGCGGGGAGCTACACTCAGCAGGACTATATCGATAGTATGGAGGGGGCGATCATTTCAGGAAGGCGTGCGGCAAAAGCAATTTTGGAAAATGTGAAGAAGTAGGGCTTTCTTTAGGGGGCTGCGATGTTCGTAGCGTTACCCAAAGGGCTTCAAGGCAGACTAGACGCGAAGGGCGCGAAGGAAAAACAACAGAAAATGGCTGATTGGCTAGAGCATAGCGTACAGGTAGAGGTTGAGGCTCCTATAGAATTAGTCTGGAGTCTTTGGGCGGACTTGGAGCAGATGCCTCGCTGGATGAAGTGGATTGATTCTGTTACGGTTCCAAAGGACGATCCAGAGATGTCTTTATGGAAACTTAATACTGGCGGTTTAGAGTTTACTTGGAAATCGCGAATTCTTAAAGTCGTTCCCCATCAAATTATCCAGTGGGAATCGATTGATGGTTTGCCAAATCGGGGAGCAATCCGCTTTTATGATCGCCACAGTAGTAGTATTGTCAAACTTACTTTTGCCTACGCTATCCCAGGGATCATTGGCAAAATTATGGATAATTTATTTTTAGGACGGGCAGTAGAATCGACTGTAAAAGCTGATTTAGAAAGATTTAGAGAATACGCTCTTAAAGCTCAATCGAATTCACCTCAGTCGGATGAAAAATGAGGAACTAGTCAAATGGTCAAAAAGTTAAGAGTGAGAAATTATGAATTTAAAACTCATAAGTTCTCTACAAAGGTGAAATTTTGCGTCTTGACAACTTTTAACTCTCACTCCTAAATCTTCTCACCAAGTTGGATCACTAAACAGATGAATCGTTAATTCTTCGCGTCTTGGTGGAACTGCGGTAATGCAAGCGCGAATCATATCTCCACCATCCACTTCCACACTGCAAGCGTGACAAGAACCCATCAAACAACCAGTAGCAATGAAAACCCCAGCTCGCTCTGCAACATCCAGCAGTGGTTCTCCCACTTTGGCTTCAACGGTAATATCGTCTGGTAAAAAGCGGACACGAATAGTCATGAGAACCTGCCTTAGGACAAAAATGGTGTTAAGTCTAAATGCCGTTCCACTTCAATGGCAAGGGAGTCCAAAATATTCTCCCGTTGTTCTCGGTAGTTAGCAACGCCTGTAGGTAAAGATTTTAAACCTCTCTGTTGACGCAGGCGATTTAACCAAGCACGTCGCCAAGGACCATTATCAAAAATCCCGTGGAGATAAGTACCCCAAACAGATAGACAATTATCCACCATACCTAAATTAATATCGTCAAACATGGCTTGGTAGGATTGGGAGTCTGTTGGTTGGGTTTCTATACGCGATCTCCCTTGGTGGATTTCAAACCCTGTGACGGGCAAGCCCATTTGGGGAAAATTTGAGGTAACTTGGCGCTGACGGGCAATTTTCTGTCCTGTAATCACAGTTTTGATTGGTAACAACCCTAGTCCCTGATATCTGCCGGCTTGCCCTTCTATTCCCTCTGGATC
>JAQYWP010000898.1 GCA_029379285.1 Rhizonema sp. PD38 | reverse complement strand
GAGCTGCTTCCTCTTGCCTGCGCTTGGCTAAGACACTGACGATCGCACTGTAAAATGGTCCGTTAATGCCGCCTAACAATATCAGCAAAAAACCTGGAATCGTGTAGGCGTAGGTAAAAGCATCAGCAGCTGGTCCCAAACCGAAAGCGGCTGCCACGACTTGGTTCCGCACCAGACCGAAAACTTTACTAATTAAAGTAGCAGCGGCGACAATTCCCGCAATCTTAGCAATAGAACGAGAGGCTTGTTGTTTTGTCACGAATAATCCCCGACCACTTGACTGACAGCGCTGATCATCTGTGAATATTTAACCTGAAATTTAGCCATCTGTCAGGGTATTTTTGACAAAATATGTTTTGTTGGTAGTAGGGGCAGGTTTTATTTAGTAACTTGTCAGTAAAAACGAACAATCTTGTCAAACCCGCCCCTACTTGGTTGTTGTTTTATTAACAACTATCTACATCCCAAACTATCTCGTGTAGAAACACCTGTCACGGGATTGATACCGTCAGCTTTCTCACACATGATTGCTACTTGATAGCGGTCGATCAAAGCGTCGGTAAAATCAGCACCAGTAATTACCGCATCGTAGAAGCGGCTACGTGTCATAACGGCTTCAATAAATATCGCATTTTTTAGATTAGCACTATCCATAGTGACGCGATCAACCAAAGCACCTGTCAAGTTAGCTCCTTCCAAATTTGCTTTGAGTAAAACTCCCTTGGTAAGAATTGCATTGGTTAAATCAGCCCCTTGAAAATTTGCCCCACGCATTTCTGCGGCGACAAAAGTAGTACCCGTCAAATCCATGTGAGAAAAGTCTCGATTTTCTAAATGAGTATTGCTATAATTAATAGTCTTTGTTTGTGCCACAGCCGGATAGGGATTCAGCATTATCCATAAAAAGGCAAGGCACAAAGTCACAATTAAACTAAAAAGGCGAAGTAAAATTTTTTTCATAACAAAGTTGTTGGTGGTTGATTGTTAGTGGTTAGTTCTTAATTGTTAATTGTTGATTATTGTTTGTCAAAAAGTAGTAGGGACGGCTTTGATATCATGTCCGTCGAATTACCCATAATTAAAGAACCCCACCCCCATCCCCTCCCGGCTTGCGGGGAGAGGATGGGGGTGGGGTTCAGTATCTACGGGAATTATAACTACACAAACGGACACTATATAACAGGATTGTTCGTTTTTACCGACAAGTTACTAGATGAAAACCGCCCCTACTAACCACTATTTATTCCAATCTTTACCTACTTGAATTGTCAAATCGGATTCTAGATCGCCAGTTGCGGACACCTGAATGTGGCCCAAGCCCAAGACTTGTTGGAGTTCAAGTCCAGTCTGTGGGTTGCCTTTTTGAACGATAATCTGAGTTTCTTTTTGGGGATCGGGCCAGGCTGACACTTCGTAAACCTTGGTAAAGCCTTTTTGTTTAAGATAGTTGATAACTTTTTGAGTTTGCTGGGGTTGCCCGGAAGCATTTTGAATCGCTATTCTGAGGGTGGGGAGCGATCGCGCGTCTGGCTTCAAACCAGTGATTGTCACTCCAGCATAATCATTCAACAAGCCTGTTTGTCCGGTTAGATTCAGCCAATAGCTATTGGGGTCAAGACTGAAACGGCTAAAAGTACCGGGTAACAAGGTCATTTGCATATTATCTTCCCCTGTGTTGAGAGAAAGGTTGACCAGCGCCATTATTTCTTCTAGCTTTAAATTAGTGTCAAAGTATTTGCGAGTCATCCGAACTATTTGAGGTAGCTTGGTGATGACAGTGGGACTACTGAGGCGATCGCGCAACCCGATTAGCAGAGCTTGCTGTCTCTGCACTCTTAGTAAATCCCCCATACCAGGATCACGGTACCGAGTAAATTCTTCTGCTTGTTCGCCATTCAGGGTTTGCCAGCCCTTGACTAAATTAACCGAAAGCCCTTTAGCATCGTCTTTATGTACCATTGGTTGGGGAACAAAGACTTCGACTCCTCCCAACTGGTCTACTAACTGGCGCAAGCCACTTGTCGTGATGCGAATGTAACGGTCAATCGGTGCATTATTTAAAGTCCGGCTGACAACTCGCGCCGCCAAGACTGGACCACCTTGGAGATTAGCATCAGATACCTTATTTAATCCCTTTTCTGGAATTGCTGTCATGGTATCTTTAGGAATTGAAAGCACATGGATTGATTTGTTGCTGGGGTTGAATCGTACCAGCAGCATAGTAGCGCTATGACCGGCAAAACTTTCCGGTGAACCATCAATACTGCCAGGAACTGGTGCAATCCCCAAAACTAAAATATTCATTGGTCGTGTGAGGCGATATTGGGAGATATTGCTCCACAGATCCCCTGGCAATGGTGTTTTTTGTGTATCTTTCGCACCAGTACCCAAGTCTTCATCTGTTCTGTCAATATCACTCCAAAGCGGAGTCCACAGCGCTAAGGTTGATATCAGCAATCCCGATAATGTCATACCCACAAAAACTGTGAGTATCCAAAACAACCATCGAGGCATGGTCAATCCAAGCCTGTGGTAAAGCTGGCTGGGAATGGAACTCGTAGATTCTACGGAGTTACGAGTTTCATTCGTTGGCTGTGGCATCACTTGATTTGGCAACCGTTGTGCTTTTTCAAACTTACCTTGACTATCCTTGCTGCGAGCTACTTGTTTTACCACTACTCTCTCCCCACTCAACCACTACCTAAAGGCTATGTTAATCGAAGCTGAAAATATTACTAGTGGAAAATGTCACAGTACACTTGTAGTGTTCCTCAGTAAGTTTTTATGACAACATGATTAGCTCCTTGTTCCCTGTAATTCTAGCCGGCGGTAAAGGTGAGCGTTTTTGGCCTTTAAGTCGCTTAGAACGACCAAAGCAATTTTTAAGTCTCGATGGTAGCAACAGAAGTCTTCTACAATCAACTGCTGACAGACTACTTTCGCTTGCTGGCGGTTGGGAAAATTTGTGGGTCATCACTTCCTCCTCAATAGCTCAGGGTGTTCGAGAACAACTGCCCGAATTGCCATCTACCAACTTACTAGTAGAGTCACAGGGAAGGGATACTGCCGCAGCAGTTGCCTGGACAAGCTTGGAAATCAAAAAACGTTACGGAGAAGATGCTGTGATTGGCTTCTTTCCGGCGGATCACTGGATTGGTGACCAAGAAGCATTTATAAACACAATAAATGTTGCCACGGAACTGGCAGCCAGTACTGCAGCAATTGTTACATTGGGCATCAAGCCCAGCTTTCCGTCAACTGGTTATGGTTACATAGAACAGGGCGAAAAGATTAGTAGCTTTGATGACATCCATGCTTATCACGTCAACCGTTTTACAGAAAAGCCCGACCGTCAAACAGCAGAAAGTTTTCTATCTACAGGACGCTTTAGCTGGAATAGTGGGATGTTTATTTTTAGGGCAGGCGTCGTTCTGAAGGAACTGCATATCTACGCTCCGGAAATCATCGAACCGCTCGAGAAACACGGTCCAGACATCTACCCAGACCTACCGAAAAAGAGTATAGACTATGCCTTGATGGAAAAGACCAACTTGGCATACGTCTTACCCGTGGACTTTGGTTGGGATGATTTAGGAGATTGGAATGCGATCGAGCGTTTACTTAAAAAAGAAGATCATCCAAATGTAGAAATGGCCACCCACGTTGGATTAGACACTCAGGGTGCAATTGTTTATGCTACAGATCCAGAGGATGTCATTGTTACTATTGGGTTAGAGGATGTGGTGATCGTGCGCGATCGCAACGTCACCCTCGTTGTCAAAAAAGACCGGACCCAAGAAATCAAGCAGATTCTCAAAACCTTACAAGGTGATGCCAGATTTACCAATCTACTGTAAATCCTAAACTCTGGGCAGAAGCAGGAAACGTTATTCTTCAAGTATAACCTGGATAATAGGGAGTGAGTAAAGGAGGGTTTAATTATAGATAACATTTGGGTACATCCGACCCGCATGTAAAACCCGCCCATACAGGAGTAAGGAAGATCAGGAGGATGGGGAAG
>JAQYWP010000112.1 GCA_029379285.1 Rhizonema sp. PD38 | reverse complement strand
ATAGATTTCGATGATTTGAATTGGGAAAAGAGAAGTTATGCCAAATGGAAAGCCTACGGCGACAGCAAACTTGCCAACATCTACTTTACCTACGAACTCGACCGAAAACTAAAAGATAATGGTATCGACACACTTGTAACCGCCTCGCATCCAGGCTGGACGGCAACCGAATTGCAGAGAACTGCGAGCGGCATTGTGAAATATCTCAACGGCATCTTTGCTCAAGACATCACGATGGGCGCATTACCAACTCTGCGGGCGGCAATCGAAGCAGGCTTGAAAGGCGCGGAATATTTCGGTCCCAATGGGTTTATGGAGATACACGGCTATCCAATAAAAGTCGAATCAAACGAGTTATCCAGAGACAAAGCGATCGCCAAAAAACTATGGGTTGTATCGGAAAAACTAACCGATGTGAAATTTGAATTTAATAAAAAGGCGCAAAGCGCGGGCAAATAAGAAAACAGAAAATGTTCGGTAAAATTCGCCAAATTATCCGAGGTTTCTTCCAACCAGTCAAGATTCTATCGGCGTGAACTGAATACGGTACGGAGCGTGCGAATTTATCTGTTGAGGCAGGCAGGGGGGGGAAAAGAGTTGATAGACATTTGGTTTTTTCCTCCCCTGCTCAAGAATTGCTTATCCGAACCGTATTGGGAGTGAACTACTTACATCAACGCGCATTTGTGTATTTGCTGTGTTATTCCGGCGAAGTATTTTGAATCATCCAAACCAGAATTCCTAAAAGTTTCTCAACTGGATGAACTAAATAACCTGTTAAATCAATTGTTACTGTTTGTTTTTCTAACTTGAGAAATGTCCACAAATTACCACTGGTGACACTACCATAAATCACCTGGGTGGGTTGCTGGTTGGGTTCATTAAACCTTTGTGCAGCAACCATTTCTGCCATACATTGTCCCAAACCTCCCTTAAGATTTTCTTTTTTTGCTTCTACAATCACTACTGCTGGGGCTTCAAGAATTAATTGCTCAGGCGATTTACTAATCAAAAAATCACAAGTACCATTCAAGCCCACACTAGGATCGACTGTAAATTCCTCACCGGAAAAAAAGCTAATTTTACGGTCGAGAATTTTTCGCATCTCAAACAAAATGGGACTAATAATTAGTTCTGATCGTGCTTTTTCAGAACCCATTGCAATAGCTAAAGGCAAACTTTCTTGTAAAAACTCTACTAGATAGGGGCTAGTTGCTACAGGTTCAATAGTCGGAAAAAAGCTACCTCCCTCAACCAAAGTTAGATTAAAGCTTTGTTTTGCCTTACGAATAGTAAAATCGCTATAACCCATGACTTTATATTAATGGAGTGAATTAACTGCAAGTTATGTCATCGCCGATACTCATCACCACAATCGCCGATTGACTGATATAAATCTCGCGACTTACTAGAGAAAATATCTATTTGATTGCGATCGTCAGTATCAAATGTGAAGTTAAACACTTTAGCATTGTCTTCTATGTGTTCGGATAAGCCAAGTCTTGCACCAACAATAACACCCCCCACAGATGGCTGATCCAAAATGTAACGTACTGCCACATTTGACATACTGACACTGTGTTTGTCAGCTATTTTTTTGAGGCTATAAAGTAATTCTTGAAATAAACCCCAACCACCCCAAGTATCTATCATATTCTTATATTTTCTCAAGCTAACAGTTGTTAGCTCCAACCCTTTTGGTTCTGGTTTTCCCAAATACTTTTCCGATAACAAGCTGCCGCAAACTGTGCCATAAGTAAAAAGTTTTATGTCATGCTGTTGACAAAACTGAATCATATAAACTTCTGGACGACGATCTACAAGTGAAAATTGCACTTGGTTGGAAACTATTTTGATGCCTGCGTCTGTAATAATTTGTAGGTGTTCTGTATCAAAATTTGTTATAGCCAAATGCTTGATTTTACCTTCTGCTTGTAATTCAGCCATATACTTCAGGGCATCCAAGTAGCTGGAATCTCGGTACTCCCACCAGTGAAATTGCATCAAATCTAACGATGAAACATCCATTCTTCTCAGGGAGATATCAATGTTGTCCTCAACCAGCTTTTTTGTCATTTTCCCAGGTCGAGGTACCCATTTGGTAAAAGCTTGAATCTTAGATAAAGCCTCTTCACCACGAGTCGTCATGACTTGACGGCGGAACTCGCCAATAAAGTCCTCCGCAGGACCATAATGATCTGCTAAATCCCAAGTTGTAAAGCCTGCATCTATATACTTAAACATGGACTGGATGGCGGCAGTTTGGTGAATGCGTCCGTGTGCACCAGAGACTTGCCACATGCCATTTAATATCCGACAAATATTTAAATCAGGGGTGAATTGTAGGCGACTTGATGGTGGTATCATAAGGATAATTAGGAGTAATATTAACAGTGTGTCGTGGGTTTAATTCAGATAAGTTGTGAGTAAATGCGCTCCCCTTGTTAAACCTGCCCATATTAGGAGACGCGGAGTTGGGTTACCGCCAGCCTGTTTGAGCTTGTTCTAGAACGTAAGTGGCAACATTTTGTATTTCTTGTTCAGTGAGGCGGTCTTTGTAAGCTGACATATTGTTTTTACCGTTTGCTACAATAGACGAGACTGCCTCTATTGAGTCCATACCGTATTTTTTTAGGGCTTTTAATTTCAAATTCTTACCGCGCCTAATAATGTTGCTACCATTAATATGACAACCAGCACAATTGGTGCTAAAGATTTTTGCACCGTTATCTGTATCTGCTGCACGAGCAGATTGACTCAAGGCAGTTGTCGAGATTAATAATATCAATAATACGAATGTTAGTAGCTTTCTCAATGAAATCTTTTGAGCGTTCATATTTCTTCTCTTGAGTTAGGTTGTCTAGAATACACCAGACTTCGGGTTTTGGATGCTATTTGTTGGTAAGCGTTCATAGGTGAGCTTCTCACTAAAGTAGCATTATCTCCTGTCAGAATACCTCTTAAGCTTGTTGTTACCCTTTGAGGAGATTCGCTATACATGTATATGTATATGCTAATTGATACTTCTCAATAGCAAACAAGTAACTCTCTAAGGAGGGTGTGTGATGAAATATCTAATTATGAGTGGCTTATCGGTTTTATTTGTAGCAGCAACGAGTGCATCACCGATAAGTGCTCAGACGGCACAGCAAAACTCTGCGCTCCCTGGTGCTGTAAGAGGCATTGGAAACTTGCCTAACTATCAGTATGGAACCCGTTTTTATGATAATGGTCGCATTAGCACCCCTAGTGGCTCTGTAGTTTATCCTGCCACAACAATCGATCATGGTAACGGCTATACTACCTACTATTACCAAGATGGAACGCACATCACTACTAATAGGTATACACTAAACCCTGGTGGGACGTTTCTTACACCAGGTAGCGTGAATGGGGGAGTAGGCCGTAGGGGCGGATATTAATCAATATCATACTGGGTTCAACTGACCAAAGAAAGGCAGCTATGTAAGAAATTTTTAAAAAGCTCTCTGCCACAGAGTTTCAAGCCCCCAACTTCGT
The DNA here is from genome assembly GCA_029379285.1 of Rhizonema sp. PD38. Taxonomy (GTDB): domain Bacteria; phylum Cyanobacteriota; class Cyanobacteriia; order Cyanobacteriales; family Nostocaceae; genus Rhizonema. Next base: position 10,056 of record JAQYWP010000112.1, on the reverse strand, counting down.
TATGCAACTTTGAAAACATGTCTGATCAAGATGCATAGCATAAGGAATACTACGTCCATGTTTCAAGCCTCTAAATGAGCGTTATGGGGATTACATAGCTGCCCTCAGCATAGCTGCCTTGCCGCCCTTGGCGGCGTGACTTTTGACTTCCGCCTTGCGGTACTAGTGGTTTTCTATCTCTAGGAAGTACCGCACTAGAAAATATTACGTCAGGATAAATATATAGCAGTTATATGTGAGTTGTAAAACGCTCGTGAAGACCGCAAGTAGAATACTGGAAAAAAATTAGCAATTAGTAGATAACCCGGACTTCTTCATAAACTTCTATTTAGTTAAATTTACACAGGTATTGAAGATGGCTAATAATATCAAAGAGCAAATTCAAACTGATCTGCAACAAGCAAAACAAACCGGACAGCTAAGAGCAGATAATATTAGAGAGATTGTGAAATCAGCAGTTTCTCAAGTTGTTTCAGAGTTTAAAGAAGGTTCTAGTGACCTTCGTACCATTGTTAAAGATGCTGTTTCTACTGTCATTGAAAACTTACAAGAAAAAGGAGGAGAATTCAAAGAAGAAGTGACTGCATCAATTGAGGGAGCGTTAGAAGCTGTCAATAGCAAAAGACATGAGGCTATTGCTAAAACTCAATCAGAAGTTTTGCAGCTACAGGCAAAACTAGACGAAGAAGAAGATAAAATTCAGCAAGAAGTTGAAGGGATTTTAGCAGAAATTAAAGAAACCAGTAAAGAAAAAACGACTGATACTAAAACTGCTATCGATGCTGCTATCAACGCTATCACTAATAGTGAGGAAGTCGGATTGTTAAAGAAAAGATATGCTCAACTGCAAGCTCAGTTAGCCATAGTTAAAGCAAACTTAGCTGCACGCTACGGTGGACGTTCTGAAGAGGTTAAAGGTCATCTGGACGAGGCGAAAAACTGGTTTAATCAGGAAGCTCGTCCACAAGCACAAGTCGTAGTTACACAGGTTCAACAAAAAAGCTCGCAGTTAGATGATAAACTGGGTGAAGCAGGCACAGCAGTAGCTCAGAAAGAGCGTCAAGTCAAACAACTTTTAAGGGATTTGCTTCTAACTGCTGCCGATAAGTTCAAAGAAAAGGAGTCATCTCATAAATAGATGACTTTTTAGGGGTGTATTGCATACGCCCTTACTGCCTATTGTTAAGTAAATTTGTGTGAAATAGTGAAAGTTGCTCATTTAAGATCGTCAACTTCTTTAAGAAGTCGGCGATCTTAAATGTCTTATGGCAGGGCGGATATAACACCCGATTTCTTTAAGAAGTCCGGTGTTTAAGTCTTGCAATTTTTACAAATGCTTTGGCAAAGACAGCGCAACTAGGAATATTTGGAACACATTTAATCTTGTTTAGCTGATTTATTTTTGTATATAAAAAACGAAGAAGACGCCAAGCATAAAAACTTGACGTCTTTTCATGAGGTTATATAGCTCTTCAAGGCTTAGTATATTTCTCCCTCTCTGTTATTGATTCTTTCTTCATGCTTAGCAATGACCCAAATTGCATGAATACTACCAGGAAGCCAACCTAGAAATGTTAGCAGAACATTTATTAATAGAGTGGGACCTATTCCAACTGACAAGAATACACCTAGTGGAGGCAAAATAATACCAAGAACAAAGCGAAGTAATTTCATGATAGGGTAGCTACTACTTTTTTAAACTATTTTCATTTCCATTATCTGTAAATTACAGAATCAAGAACTCTGCCAAAGGAATTAACTTGGTTCTGTACTGAGTAGAGACGAGAATAGTTACGTCTCTCTCAATATTGATATCTAACTAGATGGCAATTCAGCATTGCTTTTTGCAGTATCACTACTCTTCAAAAGTGGGTTCTTCTCAGCAAAGTAGTTACCAATGAAAGTATTAGCAAAAGACAGAACTACAGGAGCTAGGAAAAAGCCGATGATTCCATGTACGCTAAATCCTGGAACCAAAAATGCTGCGATAGAGAAACAGATCCCATTCACTACAAGCGAGAAGGCTCCAAAGCTTAAGAAGTTAATTGGTAACGATAGGGTTGATAAAACTGGTTTAGCAGATCCGTTAATCAAGCCAATGGCCAAAGCAGCAATCATAGCTACAGGAAAATTGGCAATGTCAACACCTGGAACAACTAAATCAACAATCAACAGGCTCAAAGCCGTAGCTACGGTGGTTAAAAATGTTCCCATCTTAATTTTCCTCCAACAAACAGAGATACTTACTTTTAAAGCTCTATCTCTATAATCAAACATATGCCACGCTTCAACCTCTTTATCTAGGCAGATTTGTGTTATGCCATTTGGCTGGTAATTGGAGGAGACAAGAGGTAGGAGATAGAAAATATTAAGTTTTAAAGTACAGTGCTGATTTATACAAGACTTGTTCTTGATGAGTTTCTAAAGTGCAATCTGATAAGGGGTAAGTGACACAGGTAATTGTATAGCCTGCTTGGATTTCATGTGGACGCAAAAACTTTTGTTCGCTTTGATCGACTTCTCCACTAATTATCTTTGCAACACAAACTGAACACTCTCCTTGATTACAGCCAGAAGGGAGGTTGATACCAACTTCTTTTGCTATGTCAAGGATATACTGATCGTCAGGAACTTGAATGGTGCGATCTAACCCCATTGCAGGATTTATGAGTCGAACTTGATAAACTGCCATTGATTGTTTTTGAGACAACGTTTTTCATTTTCCTATGACTCCCTTGCTATTGAGAACTACTTCCCAACCATCTGTGAGCAGTTAAGGTTATGAATAATTTGTCAATAAGTCATAATGCTTAAATTTAGGCAAAAATCATGAAATGGTAGAGATCAACAGATATGTACACTATTTGTGGTTTAATTTGAACTAATACTGTTCAATTAAATCTAAAAGTAGAGAAGACGGAGATGGTGGAGATCCTGTTCGTGTACGGCGCATTCGTCCGGGATGGCGCATGGTGGTGGCAGCAGGTCGCCGAGCGAATCCATGAGCGAACCGGCACGGTGAGTCGGGCGGTCGAGCTGCCGTCCTGCGGCGAGGGCGCCATATCCGGCACCGCCGATCTGCTCGAAGACGCTCGGGCGCTGCGCGCCGCACTCGATGACGTGGACGAGGCCGTCGTCGTCGGGCACTCCTACGGCGGCACGGTCATCACGGAGGGTGCCAACCACCCTGCCACTCGCCATCTGGTGTACATCACCTCGTACCTGCCGGACGTGGGGCAGTCGCAGGCCGACATCATGAGCGGCGAGCAGGACCCGGTTGGGGTTGCGCCGGGCGACGACGGCACAGTCCGCATCGTCGGCTACACCGCCTCGTCGTTCGGCGACCGCTTCTGGCAGGACCTGACAGACGAGGAGACCCGAGCCGAGGCGTGGAACCGTGTCACCGCGCAATCGGTAGGAGCCTTCGGGACGCCAACGACCCGAGCGGCGTGGCGGGGCAAGCCCTCGACGTACCTCGTCTGCACGGAGGACCGCAGCACCTCCCTCGCCCTGCAGCGCTTCCACGCCGGCCGGACCACCCGCTCGATCGACCTTGCTGCCGGCCACCACCCGTTTCTGTCCCGCCACGACCTCGTGACCGAAGAGCTCATCCGAGTGCTACGCACCGATTGACGGCACGACGACTTCTGATGAAGATTTTTATTTAGAAGACACAACTTGGATAGCAGAAGAATTATTGAAATAATAATTGATGGTATAAGAACTACGTACTCCGTCTAAAATGAAAAAGGTATTAGAGCTTATATATTTAGAAATGGGTTTAATTTCACAAGTTAATTAGAAACATAAAAGAGTTTTTTCGGGTATATATCTTTTTTGACTTTATATAGAATACAGCAATCCTGAATAGCTACAATGCAGCCTACCATTCATCGCGTCAGTACTGTTGATATTCCGTCTTTACACCAAATTCTGATCGCTTGTGGGGTAGATTTGCAAGTAAGATTTGGTTTAACTCATTGGATGCTACCTATCTATCCCCTTGAAAGTATGCTTAAAGATGCAGAAGAGCTAGAAGTTTATGCACTCAAAGTTGGTGAAAATTTAGTAGGTACTTTCACCTTAGAGTTTGCATTAACAGAACCTCTTAGCTATATTAAGTTTGGAAATATAAATTGGCAAGTTTCAAATGTGCCAGTAGTGTATATACATAAGTTAGCTGTACTGCCGGAACAGCAAGGACAAGGACTGGGAACATGGTGTTTGGAAGCTATTGAAAAACTAGCATTATGTCGGGGACATTATGCTGCGCGATTGGATGCTGTGAAAACTCACCAAAAACTCTTGTCTTTTTATGAAAGTCGAGGATATCAGATGGTGGGAGAACTCATTTTCAATTCGGATGTTTGGGTTGATGCCTTTGTTTTTGAAAAAGTTTTGACAGAAGTCAATAAGCATCAAAAAGCCAAGTTTAAGTGAAACAATTGCTTAAAAAATGGAGTCAGTCATCATGTGGTTGGATGCGATCGCTCATATTCAAGTCATATCTTCTCCCGAGGAAGAAGATGCAATGCTATTTTTCTACAGCAAAGTTTTGGGACTTACTGAAATAGACAAACCTGAAGCAAATAAGGCTAATGGGGGTGCTTGATATGTTTTGGGTGATATTCAGGTTCACCTCAGTATAGAGAAAAACCCAATAATTTAAACACGGCTTACAACAATTACCCGAAGGGAAGTGTAGGTAGTTCAGCGCGACCTGATAAGGTCGCCTGCAATGGGACACCTTGTCCCCTGGAGATTTCCACCTCCAGTCTCCGTAGAAAAGACTCTAGTAGTCCGGCTCACTTTCAAAGTAAGTAATGAAATGAGAGGAATGCAAGCCCTAAAAGTAGCCGTAACTGCTAGGGATTAGGCGGTAAGGAGCAAGGAGAAAAGATGGAAGGATGAACTTGGTCTAATTTGTCGATTAAACTGCGTCATCTACAAAACAGCCAAATTATCCCTGATAGGCTGTAACCAAAAGGTAAACGGGTGGATTTAATGTTTGTACTTCATTGAACCGTGGAAACAAAAATCCCGTCGCAGAAGAGACAAACATCCTAACCATATAGAAAGTGCAGACGATACAACAGGGTAAGCCCTACAAGGTCTTAATTAAGGTCGAATAATTAAGTAGGTCAAGAGCAATCGAGACGGAAGCCCGTGTTGGGTAAAAGATGAGAGAAAAAGCGAATGCTCAGGGTAATGCCTGGGATAGGGGATGAAAGAATAACCCCTGACCGAAAGGAATAGCTGACTTCTCTTGGGTCTTGTACGGGAGAAACCAGACAAAGAAACCAAATGGAGACATAAGTTAGATGTCAACAAACAAGTTGATAAATGGAGTCAACGGACAATTTACTGACTGGTCACAGGTTAACTGGAAGCAAGCTAGGAAAATTGTTAGGAATCTACGTCAAAGAATCTTTCGTGCCAGAAAGCTTGGTCAGTGGAAGCAGCTACGCAGGCTGCAAAAGCTGTTAAGTAGAAGCCGTGCAAATATACTGCTTAGTGTTCGACAAATCACACAAGTTAATGATGGAAAGAAAACACCAGGAGTAGATAAGGAGGTAATAAACACCCCTGGTCAACGTGTGAAACTTGTTAATGAATGGAATATGCCACTGGCAAAACCCACAAAACGGGTATATATACCCAAGTCAAACGGCAAGAAACGTCCACTCGGAATCCCGACCGTGAGGGATAGAGTCGCACAAGCAGTAGTCAAAAATGTACTAGAACCTGAATGGGAAACCCAGTTTGAAGAGCATTCCTACGGCTTCCGTCCTGGAAGAAGTTGTCTTGATGCCATTGCACAAGCCTTCCTTAGATTGCAAGGTGGCAGAGATACCTGGGTTCTAGATGCTGATATCAAAGGCTTCTTCGATAACGTTGCCCATGAATCCATTCTAACCATGATTGGGACTTTTCCAAATAAAGAACTTATCAAAGAATGGTTAAAAGCGGGATTTATCGATCTAGGAAAATTAAATCCTACCGAGACAGGCACTCCCCAAGGTGGTGTTATTAGCCCCTTATTAGCAAATATCGGGCTGCATGGATTAGAAAAATATATCAAAACAACCAATCCAAAGCTAGGCATCATCAGGTATGCGGACGACTTCATTGTTACCGCTAGGGATAGAGAAACCTTAGAACAAGTGCTTATCCTGATAAAGCAATGGTTATCACAGAGGAACCTAGAAATCAGCACTGAGAAGACTAGAGTGGTTCATATTAAAGATGGCTTCAACTTTTTAGGGTTCAATCTGCGCCAGTATAACGGCAAGCTGTTAATTAAACCTCAAAAAGAAAAGGTATTGGACTTCTGCAAAAAGGTAGGAGATACTCTATCAAGAATGAAGACCCATACCCAAGAAGACGTTATCCTTGAACTAAATCCACTTCTCAGAGGTTTTGCTAACTACTACAGAGGGGTTGTTAGCAAAGAAACCTTCTCGTATATCAAAAATCGAGTCAACGTATACCTTTGGCGTTGGGCTACACGACGGCATCCCAACAAACCTAAAAAATGGGTACGAAAGCGTTACTACTCAAGCTTTCAGGGGAACAACTGGACTTTCATGTGTAAAGGGACTGATAGAAAAGGAAAAGAAAAATTTTTCATCCTTTATGACATCAGTAGTACACCCATAGTAAGGCACATTAAAGTAAAAGGGAATTCAAGCCCTGACGACCCCTCACTCCGAAATTACTGGTTTAAACGCGCCACAGAATACGGGAAAAAATATTGGTCTCTTGGTAGCAAATATGAAGCCATAGCCAAAAGACAAAAATGGAAGTGTCCTGTATGTGGTGATAACCTATTCAACGGAGAGTCAATAGAAACCCATCATATAGTACCTGTGGCTCAAGGCGGTTCTGACGACGCAGAAAACCTTCAGCATCTACACGCACCGTGTCATAAACAGGTACATTCCAAATCCAAGAAAACTGGCTTGAAGTAAGGCTTGAGCCGTGTGATTGGAAACAGTCACGCACGGTTCTTAGGGGAGTGCGGAGGGGCAACCCTCCAATCTTACCCGCTCTACGTGATTTAGAAGCGTTCAAGCAACACTTACAAGAATATGGAGTAGAAATACTTGGTGATCGCCAACCAGTACCAGGGATAAATCGCTTCTTTCTGCGCGAGGAAAGCTGGAAATCGCATAGAAATAGCATCATCAGAAGTTTGCTGAATTTATTAATATGATAATCTAATTACAAGTATACAAATTATTCCCCATTTTACAGTCAAACCTGGAGGCTAGACATTGACACCTCTCGGCGTGAATCCGCGAGCTTCTAGCTCGCGGTGTTTGTTCAATTGAGTAATTAATTTCCACTCATTCAAAATCTGAATTGTTTAGTAGCCAGCGTTTTTATCGACGACATTACGTAAAGGCTGATTGTGACGATAGCGTGTCAAATTGTCGAGAAAAAGGGCTAAAGAACGTTCTTTCACTCTTGGGGAATGACCGGAACAATGGGGCGTAACAAAAACATTACTAAGGGACCAAAATGGACTTTCTGGCGGAAGCGGTTCTGTAAAAAGCGTGTCTAAAGCGGCACCTGCAATCTGGCTTCCTTTCAGTGCTTCCAACAAAGCGGGTTCATCTACAACTGCACCACGAGCAATATTGATGAGATAGGCATCGGGACGCATTGAGTGCAGTACCTCTGCATCGATCAGCCCTTTAGTCTCTTTGGTAAGAGGTGTAGCAATGACGACATAATTTACTTCCGAGAGGAGCGATCGCCATTCATTTGCACCCACGACTTTATCAAAGTTGGGTAAAGGTTCGGGGTGACGGCGACTTCCATAAATTCGCATTCCAAAGGGTTTAGCACGGGCAGCAATTTCTTGTCCAATACCACCTGCACCAATAATTAACAGCGTAGCATCCCACAAATCTTGGGTTTGAAAACCTCTTTGCCAGCTATGTTCTGCCTGAAAAGTATACAGTTGGTGTAACTTCTTGGCATAAGCTAGCATATAAGCAATGACAAATTCAGCAATAGGAATAGCGTGTACTCCCGCACCATTGGTCAGGGTGAGATTGCGTTCTAAATAAATAGGTGTGAGGATGTGATTGACACCCGCGTTGGGTGCATGATGCCAAAGTAGCTGAGGCGCTGCTGCCAAGACTTTATGTAAGATATTAGGCTTGAGCAAAAACCAACTAAAATAAACTTCAGCATCAGTAGCATCGCCGTCTAGATTGCCTTCACTATTCACTCGTACAACTGCTGTATCGGAAGGTAAATGAGGCATGAGTTCCTTAGCAACTTCTACAGGTAATATAAGTTTCATAGGTTAACTAAAGAAAATAAATAAAAAGTTGCTGCATGAGCATTGGCAAGCGCACAATCTGGATCTGTCTCAATTGCCTTCAGGATAACTTGGGCATTGTTTCCGACACTGAGTAATTGCTCGAAAAATTTATTTATGGCATTCACGGCTTCTGATAAATCAGTGGTGACTGCCAGTGCTTGAGAATTTGTTAACATCGTTCTTTCCATCTGAATTATTAAAAGTAATGTAATAACGTCATATCACATGAATTATGAACACTCACGGTTACTGATTCTCCTAAATACTATTTTTGGCTAATTGTTGGTGGAGTGATTGCTGCATACTGTTCGGGTGATAGCATGGCTTCCTGAACATTCAGAGGTTTGGGTAGCAAACCATTTTTGTAAAAGTAATCTGCAATTCGCTGTTGCTCCTTGATTAATTCTGGAGAAATGGCTCTCAATCCATAGCTGCGACGGCTGATCACTAAATCCATCACATCAAGAGGTAATTTTTGATAAGGTGCAATTAGCTTTGCAGTCTCTTGAGGATGTGCCTCAGCCCAGCGCTGGATTTTATCAATTTCCTCAATGACAATCTGTAGCAATTCCGGGTTATCTATCGCAAACTGCTTTGCGCCGATATAGTATCCACCGGGGGAATCAAGTCCTTGGGCAGTCTTGATGATCCGTGCCTTACCCGCTTTTTCAGCTATAGCTAGATAGGGATCACCAGTTACCCAAACGGGAATTTTCCCTTGCAGAAATGCAGCACTAGCTTCTACGTTAGGTATGCTTGTGGCTTTAATATCACTATATTTCAAACCCGCATCTTCCAAAGCTCTGAGGATAAAATAGTGACCGGCAGAGGCTTTTTGGAAGACGACTTTTTGCCCTTTGATATCTTTGACGCTCTTAATAGAAGAATTTTCAGGCACAGCGATCGCACTTCCTTTACCTGTATTTTCAGTGCGTCGTGAACCAACAACATAAACGATCTGAGCGCCTGCAGCTTGAGCAAAGATAGGAGGAGTTTCCCCTACCGAACCCAAATCTATCTTGCCCACATTCATGGCTTCCATCAGTTGCGGTCCCTGGACAAATTGCGCCCATGTTACCTTAATTCCTAAGGGTTCCAGCCGCTTTTCTAATACTTTTGTTACCCTGACTAAATCGCCTGCTTGTTGATACCCAATGCGAAGTACTTTGGTCTTGATTTTAGATGTCTTAGTATTTAATACGTCGTTAGCAGATGATTGTATTTCTATTTTGGGGTTTTCTTTTGTACAACTGACTAACGTCAATGAAGTGAAGAAGGTTAATAATCCAGGTACGAAAAGCAGTGTCAAACGATGAAAGATTCTGAAATACTGAGTTTTAACTGTAGCAACCATAGATTTTCTGTTCTTTTTTTGAACATATCAAGGAATTATTTCACAACAAATCCATATAAAACTGCCAAACCTAATTTGTAATATCCCGTTTATGTGGTTAATAGCTAATCGTAGTCAGGCAACTAGCAATTAGCAACACTCACCAAATATTCTTCTGCTTCTTTCTCTACCGCTGTACCTTTAAAGAAATCACGATTGAGATCGGTATACTTTCATGTGTCATGCATTATAAGGAGCAAACAATTCGCGCATCACCTCCGCAATTGTCATGATAACCTCTCCATTGTTATGTCACTCTTAGACTTTCACCAGGGTAAGAGCATCTCAATCAGGCTTGACACAAGGAATCAGAAGAATCTAATAT
>JAQYWP010000897.1 GCA_029379285.1 Rhizonema sp. PD38 | reverse complement strand
CGGTAAAAATATCAAATTAGTGTATTATTTTGTTTTATGAGCGGATATGGAGACCTGCAACGTAACCGTTCAGATTTGCGACGGCAGTCGCCTACGGCGGGTTCCTCGCCTGTAGCGCTGCCTCGCCTTTGCGTTTTTGTGTGAGGCTAATTGCTCATAAGTTCTTCTTTGATAAGAATTTTTAAGGAGTTAATTTTCATGATTAGCTTACGGTTTAACCGTTTACTTGCCGAATGGGTACCTTTATTACAAGCTAGGTTTTTTATATTCTTCAGTGCTTTTTTTATTGGCTTATGTCTTAGTCTTTTGTTAGCTTCTTGTACGGCAAATAATTCAGATAAACCTAATCAAACTCAAGCATCGGTAGTTAGATTTGGCTATCAAAAAGCGTCAATTCTTATTAAGACAAGGGGAGTATTAGAAAAACGGCTGTAACCTGAAAAAGTATCTGTCCAATGGATTGAATTTCCAGCAGGACCACAACTTTTAGAAGCTATGAATGTGGGTAGTATTGACTTTGGTGCAACAGGAGAGTCTCCACCCATTTTTGCTCAAGCAGCAGGAGCCTCACTCACATATATCGCGGGGATTGCTCCTAATCCCGCAGGTGAAGCTATTCTTGTTACCCAAAACTCTCTTATCAAAACAGTAGCCGATCTTAAAGGCAAAAAAATAGCTTTTCAAAAAGGTTCTAGCGCTCATTATTTTCTAGTGCAAGTTTTAGAAAAAGCCGGATTGCAATATAGCGATATTCAACCCGTATCTTTACCACCTGCCGATGCTCGTGCTGCTTTTGTTAAAGGTAGCATGGACGCTTGGTCAATTTGGGACCCATTTTATGCAGCGGCAGAAAAAAATACCAATGCTCGTACTCTAATTGACGGCGCTGGAATTAACAAACAAGGTGGATTTTATCTAGCTAGTCGTAAGTTTGCTGACGAACAACCGCAAATAGTTAAGACAATCTTAGAGGAAATTCAAAAGACAGAAGATTGGTCAGATAAAAATAGAGAAACTGTGGCAGAAACTCTTGTACCTGTGTTGGGAATTGATTTAGAATCTATGAAAAAAGCAACTTTCAGAAGAAAATTTGGTGTCGTACCAATCAATGAAAAACTGATTACCGAACAGCAGAAAGTTGCTGATACATTCTATAAGTTAAAATTAATACCAAAGCAGATCGATGTGAAAGCGGCTATGCTGAAACCAGAACAATATGCTGCTCTTTCACCAAAAATGTAGTATGGGTTAGTGGTTAATTTTTAAAAAAGATTTAACCAACAACTAACAACCATCAACTAACAACCTTATGACGAATCCTACTGAGTTGCTAAACAGTCGTTACGGTGCTAGTGCTGTTCAGGTAGATAGTTTATGGAATGACAGCTTAACAAATTTGCTATCTCACCGCTCAATTCGTGCTTATAAATCTGATCCTTTGCCGTCAGGGACTCTCGAAATTTTGGTTGCGGCGGCTCAATCTGCGTCTACTTCATCGAATCTCCAAACATGGAGTGTTGTAGCTGTGGAAGACGCAAACCGCAAAGAAAAGTTATCACAACTGGCAGGAAATCAAGCACATATTCGGCAATGTCCACTTTTCCTTGTTTGGTTGGCAGATTTAGCTCGCCTGACTCAGATTGCTGAAAGTCTCGGACTAGCACATGAAGGTTTAGATTACTTGGAAATGTTCCTGATGGCAACAGTAGATGCCGCTTTGGCAGCTCAAAATGCGACTATAGCTGCTGAATCTCTCGGCTTGGGAACAGTGTATATCGGTGCTATGCGTAACAAACCGGAAGAAGTGGCGAAGGTACTGAATTTGCCTTCGCAAGTTTTTGCTGTCTTTGGATTGTGTGTTGGTTATCCCGATCCGGCTCATCCTGCTGCGATCAAGCCGCGCTTATCACAATCGGCTGTGTTACACCGAGAAACTTATCAGTTAGAACAATCTGAAGCGATCGCTCAGTACAACGAGGTCATGAAAGCATTCTACACTGCTCAACAGATGAATATTCCTGGCGATTGGTCGGAACACTCAGTCAAACGAGTTGGTTTTGCTCAGTCTTTATCGGGACGCGATCGCCTGCGTGAAGCTTTAAATAATCTTGGCTTCCAACTACGGTGACTTTTTTAAATACATTTTGATTCTTTTGGTGAGCAGCGCGTTGCGGGGGTTCCCCCCGTTGTAGCGACTGCGTTAGCGCAGCGTTAGCGTTAGCGAAGCGTTAGCGAGGCACGAGCGTCGGGACGAGCGTCACCCGAAGGGTGGCTTTAAACACGTGAAGCTCTGGGGACGGAAGCTTACGCCCCCAAGACTTCTCTTTAATGTATGATCAGCGCAAAAATTGGCGTTGCATAATTAAAGTATGAATTTTAGCCTCACGCATAGACGCGCGACTCGGCTTCCCGTAGGGTAGGCAAAAAGACGCGTGCGATTCGTTGTTTAGTCATCAGGGAAAATGTAAACTCATGCTTTCACTAAGCAACGCCCTTTTACTCTAAGTCTTGCGCGAACTCAATCACGTTTCCTTCAGGGTCTTTGATGAAGGAAACTCGCCGTCCAATATTGTCATAACTTGCAGCAGGAACGAATGCATCAATACCGCGTTTAGTTAGTTCTGCCATGACTGCATCGACGCTATCGACTCGGAAAGCAAGATGTTGGAAGCCTTTACTCTTCAAATGCTCTACGAAACCATCTGGAATAGGAGTTCTGGGTCCTTGTTTGTCACCGATTAATTCGAGCCGAAAGTCACCCTTGCGGAGATAGGCAAGTTTCATTCCCGGTAATTCATCCACAGTCCATTCTTTATCAACAGTAAAGTCTAATTTTTCGATATACCAACGCTTCATCACATCGTAATTATCAACCCCGATGAAAACATGATCGGCAGTAATTGTGGCAAGTGGCGAAACGTCAGTATTTGTCATAAAAGCAGAATCAGAGATTTTCATGATTTTACCTACTCAAAGGTGTTAACTAATGTGCTCTGGAGTGTTCAGGTAAGTTCGTAACCGTAAACTAACTGCATTGCTGACTAAATTTGGTTAAGTGCTTCTATCTGGTCAACTGTAAGCTTGATGGATGCGGCAGCTATGTTTTCCTCTAAATGGGCGATGTCGTTCCTGGAATGAGAATGGTGTTGGGCGCACGATGCAGCATCCATGCCAAGGCAATCTGATTTGGTTTAACGCCATGCTGTTCCGCAATATCTGCAATTGTTCCTTCTGCCTCTGCAAGCGGCACACCGCGCTTGAGAGGGTGTACTCCTAGTGATCCATAGGGAATGAAAGCAATTGAGTGTTTGGTGCAATAATCCAGTACATCTTCTCCACTACGCTCCCATTATCCAAGGAGTTTTTTTGGTTAAAAAGCAACGATGTTCCCAACTAATCCGATTTGACCCAATCGGTAGGGCGTATAGCTTAGGGCTTTTCTTAGTGCCATTGTCTTATCTATCTTTTGTCTCTCTTTAGAGAGATGGATAGGACGCGCCGGACAGATGCGTACTGCCTTTTACCCAAACACGGAATATGAAACACGGCGGACGGCTATCTGTAAACCTCGTTTGTGAGAATTCAAATAACGCAAGAGGAGTAACAAAATGTGCCCATATTAAATAGTAATTTGAACAATGGCTTTCAGTGAAAACTTGACGTAGAGTTTACAATCGAGAATCATAATTCTCAAAAGTAATTTTTAAGTTGTACGTCAGGATATTGATTTTTTGCTGAGGTAGAGGTAAAAGCCAGGAATTGTAATTCGGTTCCTAGATTCCGACTTTAATTACTCAAGGCAGTTGTAGCGAAGCGGTGACCGAGCGCGGAGAGTGATCGTCACTCTCATTAAATAGTTTTTCACAGCGTGCGGGCAACAACTGGCAATACACGCAAGACTAATTAATATGAATTCTCGCAGGTAAAGGTTAAAAATTAAACGACTAGATACAACATTAATAAAGTTGTATCTAGTCATTTAATTTTTCTTAAACTAGTTGGAATTTATGACGATTTCTATCTATATACATAG
>JAQYWP010000896.1 GCA_029379285.1 Rhizonema sp. PD38 | reverse complement strand
TATGTATTTCTACTGCTTTTTCATCTTTATTGGGTAAAAAAACTGCCTTGTCTGCGTTCCCTCCTTGTCCTCCAAGTCTTGCCAACACCCAAAAGTAAAAAACCTACACCTGTGAGGGGAGGCAGGGGAGGAAAGAGTTAGTTGAGAATTATTTATTTCTCCCCTGCTGCTCTACTCAAGAAAGCTCCCCCTACCTGCCTTAACGAGTAAATATTCTTAACCGAACCGTATTGGGGGGTAATCTAGAGGAGAGAGGAAGAGGAACAAATTTTAATCCAATTACTAATTACCAATGACTCATCAGCAATTACCTAAATCCATGACACATACCCATACCGATGAAAGTCCTATCCCATTAGAAAAGATACGGGGTTTGCTGCCTGATTGGTTGAAGCGATTTCTGCCAACTGGTGGAGGAGATGCTGATGACGATCATGGTAGAAGTATGTTCGGCTTCACTGTGTTTCTGCTATCGGAAAGCATTGTTTTTCTAAGTTTTTTCCTAACATATACTGCTTTGCGCCTAACAAGTGATCAGTGGCTGCCACCAGGTGTTAAGGGACCAGATTTGTCTACTTATGTGATCATTAACTCCGTAGTGCTGGTTTCCAGTAGCTTTGTCATCCAAGCTGCAGAAGATGCCCTCATGCATCATAACCTGAAAAAATTTCGCTTGCTTTGGTTGACGACATCTGCTATGGGAGTATTCTTTCTAGTTGGTGAGATTAAAGAGTGGCTAGGACTTGACTTCGGGTTATCCACAGGGCAGGTTGGGGGAACATTCTACTTGCTGACAGGCTTCCACGGTTTGCACGTGTTTACTGGCATTCTCTTGCAGGTGATTATGTTTCTCCGTTCCTTTAGGGCTGGTAACTATGAAAAAAGTCACTTTGGTGTGAAGGCAACTACCCTATTCTGGCACTTTGTTGACGTAATTTGGGTTATCCTATTCTCGCTTGTCTACCTTTGGCGCGCATAGTAGCAGTTAGCAGTTAGTTATTAACAGAAAGCTAGTACCGCTATACGGAATTCAACACAGGTAAAATTCAAAAAGCTGGCAAAAGCTTGCTTTATAGCATTTTTGAATAAGACTTTATTTGTAATACCTGTGCATTTGCAAGAGTTTTTAGATAGCGATATTAGTATAAAAGTGTACGAAACTTCTTTCAAAGCTAATTGCTAATTGCTAATAGTTAATTGCTAAAGTTACATTACTTAAGATAGAGGGTTATTTGTAGCAAAATCGCTAAAAATATTGCAAGATCGCAATTTGATGTAAATATGGTAATGGGCGTTTATGCGGTTTTGTTAACAATGTCGCTGGTGATTTGTCACTGACGACAAATGACAACCAATTTAAGCTGTTGCTGTTAATAGTTAGTAGGTAATGGGGGACAAGAAAAAAGAACAATTAAGTAACTGCGCGTGAATAAACACAACTTTACATTGGATCTATTAATAATTTTTAGGGGCAGGTTTAATCTCATAACTTGTCAGGCAAAGCCAACAATCTTGTCAAACCCGCCCGCCTGTACAGTTGTTATCTGCCATTACAAGAATTCAAAATTTGTTGACAAATTTAGGTTTTTTGCGCCAACCTACTTACATTTTTTCAATATCCAATTACCACAAATTCATTAAACAATTTTATGAGTATACCAAATGAAGAAGGTCCAAAGGCACAGCGATCGCCAAGCACAATTCGAGAAACTCCCTCCAAAGCCATGATCAATCAAGATCCACTTATTGCCAAAGGTTTGCAAAAGGAGCAATATATTGGCATCTTCTCTGTTGCTGTTTCACTAATCCTTGTTGTCGGATTTTTCAGTCGTAAAGTTGAGTACGCATTATTGTTCGCTGCTGCTCTCAGTATCGTCCTCATTGCGTTCTTTTTAACAGTTTAGTACTGTTTTTTTATCTTTAACTAATCACCAATAAACAACCCAGTTGATCAAACTGTGATTGTTGATGGTGGCTAACCCTGACTGTTTACAACGGTGACAATGATTTTCTCCACGTCACCGCCTCAACAGTCTCCCTCAGTCTTTCACCGAACTCATGGTATTACTCCGGCACAACCATACTTGCTGAATACAGAGGAGTTGCGAAGACAAAGTAAATAATCCCACTTCCCAAAAGCATGATAGCAAGGCTGAACAGGATTACCCAACGATCTGCCGGCTCGTAAGTATCTTCTTCAATATCACGGCGAACAGTAAAATAATTTATTGTTGAAAGCAATACTGTTATCAAACCCACCAGAGAAAAAAGTAATCCCAACTTCCAGCTATTGCCAACACGAGGCACAAATGGAGGTTGTAAAACACGCAAACGTACGATAACAACACCGAAACCCAAAAGAGAGATCCCTGTTCGCATCCAGGCTAGGTAAGTACGTTCATTCGCTAAGTGATCTCGTACTCGCGATGGATTTAGTCGCCCTGGCTTTTTTTCGTCTGTCGTTTGAATATTCAACTGCACTTACACACCCTTATACTATCATGCAGATTTTTCAATCATAAAACCTTAACGCCATAAAATCAATCTAGTTTCCGTTGAATTTTATTGATTACTGGCATTCAGTAAAGCACTGTCACACTAGTCCAACCAACTTGGCGCTAAGCTCCCACAGCTTTTGCGCTTTTTGATCATCAAGTGCCTCATTAGACATCTCTTGCTCAAAAGACTTACGATCTGGCTTTTGGCGATTTCCCCAACTCCAGTAGGAACCGGATTTGTTGTATTCCGGATCGGCAACCACAAAAGCCAAGCGATCGCCTGCCAACTCTTCAGTTACATACCCCCCTGTGATATTCTTCTGGAACCAGGGGAAAACTTTCTGAAACAGGGGATAGCTGTTGCGAAACAGTGCCGTCTCTGCAACACATCCAGGATACAGAGAACTAAACGTGATGCCTGTTGACTTGTGATAGCGCCGATGCAACTCCCGCATGGTTAACACATTACAGAGTTTGCTATCCTTATAGGCTTTGCCTGGTTTAAACTTCTTGCCGTTAATCATTGCGATCGGCGCTTTGAATCCTGCCTCAAAACCCTCAAGATTTCCCAAGTCTGGAGGTGCCGGAATCGGAATCTTACCTCCCAATTCCTTCGGATTTGCCGTCACAGTACCTAAAATGATCAACCTCGGTTCCTTGTTACCATTCTTCAAATCCTCAAGCAAAAGGTTACACAAAAGAAAATGCCCCAGGTGATTCGTGGCAACACTCAATTCATAACCATCTTGACTATACAACGGTTCTTTTAGTAAAGGCATATAAACCGCAGCGTTGCACACTAAAGCATCTAAAGACTTGCCAGTGTCCCTAAAATTCTTCACAAAGGTGTGAACACTCTCTAAGCTAGCTAAGTCGAGATGCATAATTGTATAGGTGTCAGGCGACATTCCCAAAGTCTGAACTGCTTTTTCTGTCTTCGGAATATCCCTACATGCCATCACCACATGCCATTGTCCCCTTTGAGCAAGCGATCTAGCAGCTTGCAAACCAACCCCCGATGATGCGCCTGTGATAATAACCGTTGACTGCTGATGTTGTTCCATTTTGTTCGCACTCCATTAATCTCTCTTTAGGCTCTCACACCTTGACTGCACATGCGAAATTAACGCACTAATCTTAGAGTGTCAGCCGCGAACAGGCGATCGCAACTCTGGAATTAGCGAAGGAAATGTTAACTATGGATGCAAATTCTATTAAAAGGTATATAAACTACGGCATTGCACTGAAATAATCTGAGCGATCGCACTGCATTATTGGGGTATACATTGGGTTTGATGGTTCAAACTTCCGTCAGTTGATTCAAAGGCTATGTGCAGCAAACATTGATGTCATATAATGTCCTTTAAATCACCCATGCGGAAAAGAACCCCTACCCGCCAAAGCTGTGCTTTGTCTCCCCTGCCCGCTTGCGGGCAGGGGTTGGGGAGCCAGCACGCATGAGGCGTTTTCCCGCCGTAGGTGAGGAGCGTGGTGGGGTTCAGTTTCTACAGAAATTACGGTTAATTAACCGGACATGATAT
>JAQYWP010000895.1 GCA_029379285.1 Rhizonema sp. PD38 | reverse complement strand
ATCATTCTTCTTAAACGTCTGTACAACTAGCTACATTTTTAGATGCGCTTACCCTGGTAAAAGATCAGCCTGTTTTACACGAAGGGTTGAAAAGACAAAGAGGAGTATGGTTAACTGACGAGGCATGGAACACGGTTAGGGAAAAAGCTGTAGAAAAAGGATTAAGTTGTAGCGAATATCTAGAAAATTTAATTAAGCTTCACGGCAGATAAATCTGCTCGTGCCGTGAAGTCTGCCGGGGGAAGCTTCAAGAGGCGAGCTTCACGTGAAACTCGCGGGAGAGAATACTCTCTTCCGCAGATTTCACGTCTTTCCACCCCGATATGAATAACGTAAATGTATCAATTCATTTAATTTCAAGATACATTTACTTCGGGGCTACCAGACATCCCGATATTTTTAGGTGTGACATTTGAAAATGTGTTGGTGTACCCTGACGAAATTCTTGGTAGTAGAGATAAACCCAGTCAACCCTTCAGTACTATTCGCGCCTGCTTAACTCAATTGAATCTTGCTAATATCTACCTTGGAATTGCACAAGGAGCATTTGAAGCTGCTAAAACGTATACTGGCACTAACACAAAACCTTGGCTGACATCAGGTGTAGAAAGTGCAACCCAAGATCCATATATTATCCAGCATTACGGCAATATATGGGTTGATCTTCAGGCAACTACTTGTCTAGTTGACCAAGCAGGAGAATTACTACAAACAGCTTGGGAGCAGGAATGGTCACTCACCGCAGAACAACGGGGAGAATGTGCACTGTTTATCGCTACAGCCAAAGTCGTCGCTACTAGAGTCGGCTTAGACATCACCAACCGCATCTTTGAAGTTATGGGCGCACGCGCTACTAATGCCAAGTATGGTTTTGACCGCTATTGGCGTAATCTCCGCACGTTCACTCTCCACGATCCAGTGGATTACAAAATCCAAGATATAGGAAATTGGGCGTTAAACGATCAACTGCCAAAACCCAACTTTTACTCTTAGAAGGACAAGACTGATGCAAATTAATGTGGTGACAGGTGATGATCCAGTGGAGTTGGCAGGAGATGGGTTGCATTTGGATCACCACCAGCGTTATGAATTAACAGATGAATTTTTGGCAGTATGGCGAGCGATCGCTAGTGGTGAATTAGCCAATTTCCAAGGCGACTATCTGAATATTCAAGATGGGAAGCTACTGTTTCCCCCTGTACAAAAGCCTTATCCACGATTGTGGTTTGGTGGTTCATCGCCAATTGCCCAAAATATTGCCGCTAAACACGTAGATGTATACTTAACTTGGGGCGAATCACCCGCGCAAGCAGCAGAGAAGATTGCAACCGTTCGGAGATGGGCAGAAGCAGAAGGTAGGACTTTACAGTTTGGCATTCGCTTACATGTAATTGTGCGGGAAACTGAAAGTGAAGCTTGGGATGCAGCCAATCAATTGATTCGGTATGTCGATGATGAAGCGATCTCCAAAGCTCAAAAAGCTTATGCCCGGATGGATTCAGTTGGACAACGGCGAATGACTCAACTGCCGCATTGAAACCTTACCCTGTCAGGCATTAATCCCTTTCACCCTTTCAAAATCAGCGAACGTACAGTTTTAAATGTCCTTTTCCACATGCAATAAAAACTTAGGTGATCACACGAGTCATAGGCGTATCTTGCCTATCAGTATTAGTTTGATTTTTACTAATATTTCTCTGATTTATCAATAAAGGCATGCAATATGGGATCTGTCTGATGATAGAGAAACCTAAAAGAAAACTTCAGTTATAGTCTTCATGTATACAAGAAAAATTAATCGCAAGTTTTTTAAGAGGGATAGACATGGCTCATGTAAATGGTGTAATGATGCAATATTTCCATTGGTATATCCCTCCAGATGGAAATCTTTGGAATGAGTTGAAAGAGAGAGCCAAAGATTTAGCTAATGCAGGTATAACATCTGTATGGTTACCACCAGCTTACAAAGGAACAGCTGGTGGTTACGATGTGGGCTACGGGGTCTACGATATGTACGATCTAGGTGAGTTTGACCAGAAAGGCTCGGTGCGGACAAAGTACGGCACAAAAGACGAGTATATCGCTGCTGTTAAGGCGGCAAAAGCTGCTGGCATTCAAGTGTATGCTGACGTTGTCCTTAACCACAAGTTAGGTGCAGACGAAGCCGAAGAGGTGGAAGCAACGCCTTATAGTCCAGATGATCGCAACCACGCGATCGGAGAAATGCAAAAGATTAAAGTGTGGACTCACTTTACCTTTCCAGGTCGCAAAGGCAAATACTCCGACATGGAATGGCATTGGTGGCACTTCGACGCAGTTGATTACAACGTTTACAACGAAGGTGAGAACGCAGTTTATCTATTCAAAGATAAACATTTTGACGACAACGTTGACTTGGAGAAAGGCGCTTTCGACTATCTCATGGGATGCGATCTGGATATGGAGAGTGAAGAAGTTCGCGACGAGTTGAATCGCTGGGGTGAGTGGTTTGTAGAAACCACTAATATAGATGGCTTTCGTTTTGATGCCGTTAAACATGTGAGGGCTGGTTTTTTCCCTACATGGCTGAAACACTGTCGCCAAAAAGCAGGTCGCGATCTGTTTGCTGTGGGTGAGTATTGGTCTTATGAAGTTCAAGCGCTGCACAATTTCATTGATCTCACCGGTGGTGATGTGATGTTATTTGATGCGCCATTGCACTACAACTTTAGCGTAGCCAGCACACAAGGCAATGACTACGATATGCGGCAGATCTTTGATAATACGTTGGTGAAAGACCAACCTGCATTAGCCGTCACCTTAGTTGATAATCATGATTCTCAACCCTTACAGGCGTTGGAATCTGTCGTGGAAGGCTGGTTTAAACCGTTGGCTTATGCGTTGATCCTGCTCCGACGTGATGGTTATCCCTGTATCTTTTATGGAGACTACTATGGTGCTAATTACAAGGATAAAGGCACAGATGGCAATGAGCATGAGATTTGGCTCGATAGTCATCAATGGTTAATTGATAAATTTCTATACGCTCGTCAAACCTATGCCTATGGCGACCAATATGATTACTTCGATCACGCTAATACAATTGGCTGGACACGCCTAGGAGATGAAGAACATCTAGGCGGTATGGCAGTTGTTATAAGTAATGGGGAAGAGGGGACTAAGTGGATGGAAGTTGGTCAAGCCAACAGCACTTACATTGACATTACTGAACATATCAGCGAACCCATCACAACGAATGATGAGGGTTGGGCTGATTTTCGCTGTAGTGCTGGTTCGGTTTCTGTGTGGGTTCCACAGTCGTAGTCTCGTTTGATTCATGGCGATCGCCTACAGAGAGCGCGATCACCATGAGAAATACAATCAATCAATAGTGGGACCTTTCTTATTTTTGAGCCAACACCGCGCATTTATAATACGCGGTGTTGACCGGAACTCAAAGTCTGTGGACAAGAAAGAGCCAACTCTCTTGGGCGAAGCAGGAAGAAATCACCAAACGAGGTTTAACCAACTTTGGGTAAGTATTTTGAAGCAGTTTGTACAGGTTCAACTCTAATATCAAGTTCGATTGAAAACTCATGCGGAAAGTTTGTAGTTGCGCTTTAGCGCTCTTAACAGTTAAGAGCGCTAAAGCGCGCAACTACGAGCCTATCTTTTATTTATAAGTAATACCAATTCCCTAAAACTTCGCTACACATCAAATATCCTTTAAGGACGAACAGCCCTGACGCTCCTTCGTCAAAGATCGCGCTCCGCTCGTACCCCTTCGGGGAAGCAAGCTACGCATGATTGCGTCTCCCCGAGTGAGAAGACAAGGAAGATCGCTGACGTAGTCCCCGTGAGAGCGGGCTAACCCTCCTGCTTTCTCTGTCTCACCGTGACGCTCGTTCGCCCTTGGCGTCTCCCTTTGGGAGAAGACTCGCTAACGCTACGCTAACGCCCCTACCCACTGTATCTGTTGCCTCATTTTAGAGAATTGGTATAATTCAGAACTTACGCATTGACAGAAAGACTAGAATGTGGAATCGAACCACATTTCTGTGCTAG
>JAQYWP010000894.1 GCA_029379285.1 Rhizonema sp. PD38 | reverse complement strand
ATACCCGCGATAAACTATAGTTTTAGAACTGTTGTATATCTCTTGACTAACTCGATATCCGGGAATACTGACTAGAGTCCTATCCATAACTACTGAATGTTTAAACCTTTTGCATTTAGTATTCCCAAATTCAGCCAATGATTTCCCAATAAATTAGCAAATATTTAGATTGACTAGGACTGAAGGGAGGATTAAAATCTAAATGTAAGGATTTTGTTTTAAATATTTCATCATAAAATTACAGACTACGTGTTTAGACAAATCTCTCTGTAGTTTATACCAATTTTTTATCACCTTTTCAAGTCGCCTGAGACGTTGTTACATTTTTTCCAAGATTATCTGGGCGGTAGCCAACTCTAAAAAATAAAATTAATGTGTAATTTCCACTCTTGCTCTTGACGAATAATCTCAACTTGCCGAATGAATTCGCGGAAGTAAAAGCGTCGTTCTGATTCAGATAAATCTAACCAAAATTGCGGAATAGAAACGGCTAGAGCAACAGAACGCAAATTTACAGGCGGAAGAGTTGCTAAATTCTGCTGGAGTGCGGATATTTCTGTGTTGAGTTTGTAAGCTCTTAACTTTGCTGTTTCTACATCTAAAACACCTGTTTCTATTAAAGCAGGTAGGCTATCGAGTATATGTTGCTGAGTAGCGATCGCTTCACTAAAATTATTCTTGAGAGCATCCAACTGCGGAGAGTCTATTTTTTCTACCGCTAAGGGTAAGTCGCGGCAAACGGCATTGATTGTTTGTGTCAATACCTGTTGGTAGGGTAAGGCACGACATTTGGGGCAATTAGTGCAGCTAATCGGACGTAAATAAAGATATTCTTTTTTTTGGTTGCGAATGGTGACACGGGTTACTGTCATGTGTGACTGACACTGATGACAAACAACTAACCCAGCCAGAGAACGCGGTGCAGATGCAGTGCGAGACGCTAAACGCCTGTTCCGACGCAACAATCTATCAACCTGGGCGGCTACTTCTCGAGAAATTATTGCAACATGGGTATTGGAGATAATTTCACTATTTTGATAAGCTGTATCACCACGATACACTGGATTGGTTAGCCAACGTCGTCCTGTGGTGACGGAAATTTTTTTGCTGTATTTTTTTGCTAGGTAACGAACAGCCGAACGCAAAGAACCATAGAGTAGGAAGTGATCAAAAAAATCTTTAACGACTGGGGAAGTACTGCGATCCACGGTATATTTTCCTTTCCCCCGACGGTAGCCGTAGGGTGCTTTACCAGGAGGAGGAGAAGCATCAAGGCGGTTGCGAGCATGTCCTTGGCGGATGCGGCGACTGCGTTGCTGAGTCTGGATTTCGTGTAGCAATTTGAGCAATTCGGCACGGGGGCAAGCACTTTCAAGGGAAGAGTTATAAGCTTGTTCAACAGCAATAATGGTGACGCCCATCGCTTCTAGTTCCGCAAGGCGATCATTAACTTCCCCGACAGTATCTCCTAATTCTTCCAAACGACGGATGAAGAGACTTTCAACAGCTTCCGTTTTACAGTCGTCGAATAATTGCTCTAATTGCGATCGCTTCCCCAAATCTTGATAAACCCGATCCACCTCCGATGACCAAATCCTCAGATCGGGAGCAGTTTCTAGGAGGGGATCAGTGTAGGTGTAGGCGAAAATTGTCATAAAGTAGGAGTCAAAAAATTAAAAATTAAAAATGCACTCATTAAAGATCCCACTATTCATAAAGATTTTTGTAAAAATTGATACAACTTCTTTTCTGTTTGACCTGTTTCAAAACAGGGGCTTGTATCCTTAATTAAACTAGCAGGAATAATAAGAATTACTCCCAATTACTCCGATTTCCCGCTACGCCTCTCATTGTTGGCTCAGTTCAATGATATTACCATCTGGATCTTGGGTGAAGAGAGCGGCTCTACCCGAGGCGCTGGGTTGGATTGGGCAGTTATAATTAAGGAGTTGCTGTTTGGCGGCTTCTAAATCGACAACTGAGAGGGCGATGTGAGAATTGCGTCCCCATTTTTCGTTTTGAGGTTCAATCTTGGTAGTTGGCGCAACAATAAGGTGAATTTGATAGTTGCCGATTTGATACCATGTACCTGAGAATTTTAAAGAGCGTTCAACTTTCGATAATGCTAAAACTTTGCTATAAAAATGCTCTGCTAGCTCTAAGTCAGTCACGAGAATGGCTGTGTGTAGACACTGGGTAATATGCATTGTTTTTTGTAAGTTGGATTTAAATTATCTCACCTTGAAAGTAGTGGAAGTCAAAAAACTCAACACATTGTTAATATTTTGTTTGTGTAACACTATCGCTTTTATTATATAGTTATTTTATGCGATCATCTGAATTTATAACTAGTAATTTGGGTTCAGACAACTACCAAACAACCGGAACTAAAGCTGATGTGATTATATTCTTGTCACACATTAATAATTGTACTATCTCACCTTTGCTTGCTAAAACTAACGCTGTCGCAGTAACTTGCCGAGCATGCATTTCATTAGATATCGCCAAAATACTACCAGAGAAATGGCGGTATTTTGCGAGATGAGCAGATGTAGACGTTGAACCGGAACGGCGGATGGAAGTTTTGCGTTGGGCGGGTTTTACCCACAAGTACCCTCCTTTCTACTTTCTTTCCTTATAGGGCAAATCCGGAGGTGATTGCACTGGTACTCAAACGTTTGAGTGACTGTGGTCATGTGCCTGAAGCGCTTCGCATTGGTCACCTGATCACAGCTGCGGTTGTTAAGGGAGAAAGTGGACGACAAGCATACAGGACTTAATAGGGAATGGGTAATGGGGAGTCAATAATATATGACTTCTGTCTTTTGCGTTTGTGCTGTTTTATCTGAGTTTGTGATTTCACAGATACAGTAGTTATTATGTAATATAGATTACATATTTGAGTTCAGGTAAACAGTATATGCACTTTCTAACGTTTGTATTTTCTCCTAAAAACATAAAATTATATACCTTTTGATAGATGACAAATAAATTTAATAAAGTACTCATAGACTTATATCTAACGGTTAGCTCAGCCAGATCGGAAAAACATGGGAAACATCAGTTATCCATAGCCTATTGCTTGATAAATAATGTAAGGCAGCATTTATTCTTAGGTAAGTGTTAGCTGCTTCAGTTGCAAACAGTTATTTTCCTCAAAGGAGAATCGCATATTAGGACGCCCACATTGCTATCAGCATCATATGAATCAAGTTTCTCCTATGTTAATTGCTCAGGTAACAGATATGCATCTGTTTGCGGATGAAAGCCAAGAATTACTGGGAATGCCAACAATGAGGTCTTTCCAAGCGGTTGTAGAACGCTTGGAAAAGCTGCGATCAGACCTTGATTTACTACTGCTGACTGGGGACTTGTCTAGTGATGGTACGCTTGAATCCTATGAAAATGTACAACGCCTCCTCAGTCCCCTGCAAATACCCACTTACTGGCTGCCGGGGAATCATGACTGTGCGATCGCAATGAAGCAAGTGTTAAATTTTAGACTGATTTCCCTGCGAAAGTCTTTTGAGCGTGGCAGATGGAATTTTGTCTTACTCAATTCCTCTGTATCTAAGTATATGCACGGTCATTTATCAGCAACCTCTTTACATTGGCTGGACTCCCAGTTAAAAATCATGAGCAACCAGCCTACACTAGTAGCCCTACACCATCCGCCTTATCATGTAAATTCTCAGTGGCTTGATAGCAGTACCCTAGAAAATCCTGAGGAACTTTTTGCTGTGCTTGATCGCCACCCACAAGTCAAGTTAGTTGTATGCGGTCACATCCACCAAGAGTTTCATTACCAGCGTAACGATGTTTACTATTTAGGAACTCCCTCAACTTGCATTCAGTTTAAGCCAGAAACCTCAACTTTAGCCCTTGACCAAAAACCTCCAGGGTTTCGCCTACTAAAACTTTATCCCAACGGCACTTGGGAAACCAGTGTAGAAAGAGTTCCTTATGTAGTCCTGAGTCCTGAGTCCTGAGTGAGTCCTGAGTCCAACGCCCGTGAAGAACCCTTCTCCTAAGTCCCTTAAATCAAAGACTAAGGT
>JAQYWP010000111.1 GCA_029379285.1 Rhizonema sp. PD38 | reverse complement strand
TACCCGGCAGAATCCACTCTAGTGGCAGTTGATGGAAGTGACTTAGAGCAAGTCTCAGTTCACGGTAATCAGGATCTGGATAGTGCTGGAGATTATCCAATTGGGACTCAATTGCCGATATAACGCTGTTTGGTGGTCCCAATGGGCTGATGCTGGCAGAAAAATCCAGAATAGCACTAGGGGGACAGCCAGCTAGTTCTGCTGCCCAAGCTAAATTTCCCCCGTGTGCTGGTTGCCGCATGACTAAAATGATTCCTGAAGACAGAACCTACGCTTTTGGGGGTGCAACCTTTTCTCTAAACAGCTTTCCGGCAGAGAAGGCGGGAACCTTCGTCGCTGGGATTTCCATTTTTTCATTTGTTTTTGGGTTACGACCTTCACGAGCTTTACGTTCCCGTGATTCAAACGAGCCGAATCCTACGAGCGTTACTTTATCTCCAGAGGAGACAGCTTCGACAATGATTTCCAAAGCGGCAGTCAAGACTGCATCAGCTTGTTTTTTAGTAACACTAGCTTTGTCAGCTACGGCATCAACTAATTCACCTTTATTCATGTCAATTCCTTGAGGTTTACTTGAGAGATTGTGTAAAGAGCCGCTACCGGAGCATCTTTACGTAAATCCCACAGAAAGGAGATTTACAAAAGCCATGCTTTTTGAGTACTTTTGCTTAAAACGCCTGTAACTCTCATAGGCTCGACTTTTCAATGAATCATTCTAAGGTGTCCTAGCCTGATGTGGATAGATGAAACCATTAATTTATATAGATTTCGGCATTTTTTTTTGCTAAAAGGTCATTGTTTCACAAAAAACCTCCCTTTGAATAGGCAAAAATACTCAAAAAATAGCTTTTAGCAAAAAAGGGGTAGTTAGTCTTTTATAAGTTTAATTACTTAATTTAGAAGATAGAAGCCAGAGGTCAGAAGTCAAAACGAAGGAAGAGGGCATTTATCAGGTCGAAGAAATTTGGGTAAAATAAAATACAGTGATTGCAGAAACCACTACTGATTTTTTGTCAAGGTTTCAGGATGCCAGTCTTTTTCTAAGCTCTGCCTCTAGCTGTTCATCAGTACTGACTACTACTCGCCCTGGCTTGGCTCTCATGATGCTGAGGAAATGCTGAAATGCTTCTTCATTCTGGGGGTTGGCTTTGACGTATTCCCGCAATTCTTTTTCTGACAAATTTAAATAGTCGCTCATCCGATAATCTCCTCTCCATTGCTAAGAATCTCTACTTGGATGGTTTCACCTATCAACACTACAATTCTGTTTGTTCTTTCATCGTACCGGACTAGCTCAATGTTTCGTAGCAGATTGCTACTACGAACGCATGGAGAGGAAAAAGGCTTTGAGTTGGTCTATGGTCGATTCCATTATTTCCTATGATTCGGTCTTGCTTGGTGGAAGTAAATGGTTAGGGCTAGCTTTGAACCTCTTAAAACTTACGCACTATACAAATTGAAAATCTTGTGTATTGACGTTAAATCTGTCGGGGGAAACTTCCCCCGACGAGTTTAACGGATAATAGTCGTTTCCGACTTGTAAGGGCGCTCCCGCCGTACGCCCCTACAGTTGACGGGAAAACTCTCATTAGTGGAAAAATCAAAAGTTGAGGTGCTAAAAATGATAAAGCATATTAGACAAATTCTGTCAATGCGTAAATCTTACCTCTCTTAAAACGGTAAAAACCGCGTTCCTTGAAGCTATTGATCTCGGTAATAGCGTAAGTCCTGTTTATTGACAAATTAGTACTTATTTTTTAGGAATCTGCAAGCCACGACGCTCCAATATTTGCCGCACTTCGGGACTGGGGTTGTAGTTATAACCGAAGGAGGAGCGCTCCGAGTCATCCATAATTTGAGGTGTTAACAAGACAATTACTTCTTGACGTGTATTCTGTTTGTTTGTTCTTCTGAATAGTGAACCAATTAGGGGAATATCACCTAAGATAGGAATTTTGGATACTGTTGTCCGGTCTGAGTCTTGAATAATACCGCTGAGAATGAGCGTTTGACCGTCTCTTAGGCGAATTGTGCCAGATTGAAGCGAACGTTCAGATACCAAAAATATTGTTTGGTTACCACTTGATCCCAAATTAATATTTTGTGAAGCTTGGGGTGCTCTGACATTAGGAGCAACGGATAGAGCGACAAAACCATTGTCGTCAATCCGATCAACTTTAACCGTTAAGGTTAAACCTACATTGGTTTTCTCAGCTGTAACTATTTGCGTGGTATCGCCAGTACCACGAGTTATTTCATTTCTAATGTTTCCTACCACTTCCTGGGTTAAGTTGACAAGAGCCTGCTGACCCTCTTGCACAATTAAAGTTGGGTCAGTCAGAATTTTAGCATTGCCAGTTTGCACCTGAGCTTGCAAGCTAGCTAGTAAACGTCTGGGAAATTGGTATAAGGAGGGGAGAGCGGCTGTGGCTGTACCTAAAGCACCTTGTGATACTGTCGGGACGCCATTAGCATCAAACGTAACAATATTGTTTGTGGCTGGAGTGATATTAGAATAACCTGGTGTTAAAGGGTTTCCTGTAGGTGAAACAGGTGTATAAAATATACCCGATTGACCGCCTATGGTCCTGCTAGTACCGTCGCGGTTGATTACTGTTGTACCGGGTTGAGTTCCTGGAATCGTCACTGAGCTATTTGGGTTGAATAAGGGAGCAGCCGAACTAAACGGGTTGCTTATCGTTGGTGTACTAGTTATACTACCTGCCGCTTCCGTGCTAGTCGCAGGTCGAGAGCCACCAAAATTTAGAGATGCGGCACCGCCATCATTTGTAAAGTAGTTGTTACCGATTCCAAACGAGAAACTGGCGTTGGTGTCATGGGTGTTTGAGAGATTAACATCGATAATTTTGACATTGACTGCCACTTGTCGGCGACGGATATCTAGTTGAGATAGTTGAGCGATCGCCATCTCAATTAGCCTTGATGACCCAATTAAGGTTATAGAATTAGTCCGTTCGTCACCTAATGCCTGTAATCCTCTTAGTAAAGGCTGTGAGTATTTAGAATCATCAAGCCTGAGACGTTCGATTCTAGTTTCCGTCGTCGTTTGAGTTTGAGTCAGAGCGTTGGCAACGCTGCCGACAGGTACAGCACTGACACTCGTAACTTGTCGCTCGCGGCTAACAGCACTTTCTGCTCCCAAGCCAACTAAAAAGTTGAGTGCGACTTGCACCGTGACTTGATTGAGTCGCAAGTTACGCATCGCCACATCACGAGTGGCATTGGGTAGATTAGCCCCAACGAAAAGCGTGCGTCCACTACGGTTAGCTTCTAAACCACTTAAACGCAAGACGTAGTTAAAAACATCTTGTACTGGCTCGTTTTCAATATCTAAGGAGATTGTCGGTCCATCACCTCCTGTCGTGGCAGATCCTGGCTGTCCCCCTGGTTGCGCT
This sequence comes from Rhizonema sp. PD38, assembly GCA_029379285.1. Taxonomy (GTDB): domain Bacteria; phylum Cyanobacteriota; class Cyanobacteriia; order Cyanobacteriales; family Nostocaceae; genus Rhizonema. Next base: position 10,201 of record JAQYWP010000111.1, on the reverse strand, counting down.
GCTATTCCACCCATGTAAGCTAGGTTAAGACCTGCCGCACGAGCCAGCAGTGACAAAACTTCTCGTACTGGAGCATCTCGTAATACCAAACGAGGAACTCGTTCTTGAGTGCCCAAGTCAATTACGCTAGGAGAAGCATCTAAATTGGAGATGGCAATATCTCCCACTGGTGGAGCGACGGCTCTAGGTAGGAAAGGTGGTGCTGGAGTTGCAGGTTGTCCTGGTTCAGCGACAGGTGCTGTTTTCCCATCAATAGTAACTTGTGGGTTGGGAATAAGAACGTCTGGTTTTTGACCTAACTGAGTTGGCTTAGGAGCTTGCGGTGTAGGAACATTATCAGCCACCCGTTGTGTTGGTGTTACTTCTGATGGTTGTGCATTGGACATCTTACCCTTCTCATTTGGGGTAAAACCGAGGGTGATTCCGTCTTCCTTTCGCACTAACGGTTGAGTATTCGGGGGATTATTTTTTCCAGTCACCACTACCCGGATGCTGTTGGCATCAAGTTGATTGACGGCGACTGAGGCAATACCTGGAGCTGGATTGTCTTGGCGGAAACTATTGCCTTTCGGTAAACGTAGTTGAGTATTAATAATATCTGCGACTAAAGCTTTGCCCCGAGTTGTTGTAAAGATTTGAGGACGTGAGCCAGAGGAAGTTCTTAAAACAAGATTAATTCCACTCTCGACTTGTTGTAGCTGTACTCCAGTAATCTTGGTGGACTCTGCCCACACTGGTTGAACTGCTAAAAATGCAAAAGTGGCAACACCTAATACTAAATTACTACCGTGAAGCTGTTTCACAGTTTATTCCTCACATTAGAAAACTATTTGGATAACTTTTAAGTAAGTAGGTCGGTACAAATAAATGTAATTGGTAAGGGTCGTCCTTTGTTATCGATCATTAGTAGGGACAGGTTTTATTCGTTCACTCGTGGGTAGACGTGATGATCGAGTTAAACCCGCCCTTACTGCACGCTCGTACAAATGACGAATGATGGTCAACATCGTTATATTTAATTCTGCCTACTTACTTGAGTGTCCTCTTAAAAATGAGGCTAATTTAGACAAACAATCTAAGACAAATTCCTGTTTTTAACATCCCCTTTTTTAAATAACTAGCATTATAGCTAGTGAAACAAGAGGTTATTAAATGCGGATTAGGTTATTGACCTAATTAACCACAAATTTTAGAAGCCACTTTTATATAGTTCCCAGAAATTTTGCCTAAGTAACAGTTTTAGTTTCAAAATTTGAAAAATTAGCAATAAGGCTTAGATACTATAGAAAAGAAGAGTTACAGTACAAATTTTTGGTTATAAAAAATTTTAACCGTTCATGTCCAGCCGGGTTTAATATAATCTCACATGTGTCCAGATGTTATATACATTAAACCTGCAACACATTCCCTATTTTTTATTCGGAGGAGGCGCTTTGGCTGCTGCTATTTCTTGTGGAGAAAGTGGTATTAATGCTTGTAACTGGAAAGAAGAGGTTATTGCTTCTGGTCCGACTCTGATTACTGGTTTACCTGGTTGGCTTACAGCGTCTGGGACCAAAGTAGATTGATAGTTTTTAACAATTAACAAAGGCTGTAAACGCTCTATATTACGGAGAATCGATTGGGTTTGTTCGTAGGTTCCAACAATCTCGACATTAAAATTGCGGCTTTTCAGCTTGCCGTTAACCTGTGTTCCTAAACTTCCATCTGTAATTGGTTCAGCTTTATTTGAAACTGGGTCAAATTTCTGAAGTTGTGCTCTTACAGCATTCTTCTGTAGTTTTGCGTTGCTTGAATCAACCAAGCGGTTCATATCTAGTAGCAATGTATCTAAAGTGTTCTCATTTGCAAACAAACTTAACACTTGAGTTTGTTGCTTTTTGGTAAGCTCTAGTTCTTGTTTGACCTTGTTAATCTGTTTGATGCTGGCTTTCTTTTGGTCAATTTGACCTTGTAAATCGGTTTGTTTTATTTGCTGCTGCTGATAGTTATCCCAAGCAGGCATGATTAGGTTGAAAACCATATAAGCAGCTCCCACTAAGCCTAATACTCCAATCACAATCCCAGCGATTCTCGGTGTTATTGTTGTACCAAAAATCACGGGATAGGAAAAGGACGCCTGTTCTCCCTCTATCTCGGCAAAATTTACATCTTCACTCAGCGTCATCTTTGAATGACTCCTGTTTGTTGCAGACTATGAATTCGAGTGACTAGTCCCACTGTGCCTTTCTGCTCTAATTCTCGGATTAATTCAGAAGCCGGAACATCACTCAAACTAGATTGTATAGTATATTTAACTATTTTGGGTGCTTTAATTATTACAGGCGTATTTGATTGAACAGCACCAGGAGATATAGGTGCGTCTGTTAACTGGGCTGTAGTAATTTTTGTCTCTGTGGCTTTCAAGAAGCGAGACTGTTGCAGAGTGAGCAAAAAATCATTGACATCATTAAAAGTGCGAGCTAATCCACTAATTTCAACTCCCCCAGCTGGATTGGGAGGAGGTTGTCCCTGAGAAGGAGCGACTGGTGCTATTTGTTTGACATTCTCAATTTGCACTGTCGTTGGTATGCGATCGCGCAAATCTTGTAACATTGCTGACCAAGGTCGAATCTGGTCAAATACAGTAACTAAAGCTTGTGTTTCTCCCTTGACTTTGCTCGTCTGTTCTCTAATTTTATTAATGTCTCCTACTTGCTGATCTAACTGCTGTTTCTGCTGATCGAGTTGGGCGATGTTCTGCGCCAACTCAGCATTTTTCGCGGCAAGAAGCCACAAAATCAATCCTGCTACAACTGGAAAAAAAACTCCCAAGCCTACTCCCAAATACACAGGTGTTAGATCTCCGGTGGAAAAAGATAGCTTTTGCTTAGTTTGAGAATTTAGCTGATCAGGTCTGCGGTCTTTAAGAAAGTTGACATCTAGGCTGTACATTTGTTGAGTATTGGTTATTAGTCGTTAGTTGTTAGTTGTTCTATCATGTCCAGTAAATTAACCTTAATTCCGTCTGAACCTCTTCCTCACGCCTCTCGCATTCCTAAACCAAGTACTATTCCCAATCCAGGGCGTTCGACTAGAGGGTATTTTTCTTCATCAAGTTGTAACGACAGCGCCGTAACAGGATCTATTTGGATAGCTGGCAAATTCAATCGTTGTGTAAAAAACTCATTGATCTGACCCAAACCGCCTCCAGGTCCTGCTAATAAAATCTGTGATATCTCCAAATCGAGAGCCTGGTTGAGGTAAAAATCCATAGAACGACGTAGTTCATCTGTCAGTTCTCTCAAAACTCTCATCATTGATGCCATCCCAGGATTAGCCTCAGTCATACCAGTTTTATTACCTTCTGCGAGATCTGAAGGAATGGTCATGCCTTGCAACAATTGCGTGTCTCGTGATGCAGGTAAGTTCATTGCCCGTGCTAATGCTGTTTGCATTTGATATGTCCCAATCGGAACTGTGCGCGAAAATTGCGGCACTCCGTTAAGGATAATGGCAATTTCCGTGCTGTCGAATTCGATATCCACTAGCACACCTGCTTCTTGCGGTCCATATTGCCGAAGTTGCTCGCGAATTGTCCGAATCAACGCAAAACTGTTAATCTCTAAAACATCGATTTGTAATCCAGCTAACTCAAAGGTACTTATATATGTATCCGTAACCTCCTTACGGGTAGCAACAAGCAGCACTTGGACCTTTTCGATGCCATCTTCATCGACAAAGTACCCAAGTTTCTGATAATCCACATCAGCTTCTTCTCGAGCGTAAGGTAAGTACAAACCTGCTTCATGGTTCAGCACCATCTCCCTCAGTTCTTTGTCATCTAACTCTGCTGGCACAGGTATCAGACGTACTATCGAATCTCGTCCTGGCACAGCAGTGGCAACGCGATTCGCTTTGATTTTACTTTCACTCAAGGCTTGTTGAATTAATTGCGCCATTGCTGCAGGATTAGCAATTTGACCTTCAACAAAAATGCCTTCTGGAACTGGCACTGATGTTAATGAGTCTAATTTCAAACCTTGACGCTGCTTGCGTAGCTTAACAACATTCACGCGTTGTGGTGCAATTTCAATGCCAACCCCGTTATTAGATTTACCAAAAAAATTCTTAAAGCTATTAACCACAGTTTTGCCCGCATGACTGCTAAAGTGAAAAATTAAACGATTGGCTATTAGACATTAACAATTAACAATTAAACACAATGCTTCAAATTCAAAAGTTTAAAAGATTAACTATTTGGGCACTACTCGGCTTACTGACAAGCTGGATTGTCAGTTGTAGCACTCATGTTGACACGAACACAAAACAGACATCTTCTGGAGGAACCGCAATTGAGTTTTGGACAATGCAACTCCAACCTGAATTTAACGACTACTTCCATAGCCTCATAACGACCTTTGAGACACAAAACCCAAGTATAAAAATTCACTGGGTTGATGTACCCTGGTCTGCTATGGAGAATAAAATTTTAACAGCTGTATCCGCAAAAACGCCACCTGATGTTGTGAATCTGAATCCGGATTTTGCTTCCCAACTTGCAGGACGAAATGTCTGGTTGAATTTGGATGCAAAAGTCCCAAACGAAGTACGTTCCTCCTATTTGCCTAATATTTGGAAAGCCAGCACGCTAAATGGCAAGAGTTTTGGAATTCCCTGGTACCTCACCACGCGGCTAACCATTTATAACACTGATTTATTAAAACAGGCAGGTATAAGTAAACCACCTAGTACTTATACTGAATTAGCGCAGGCGGCTCAACAAATTAAGGACAAAACAGGTAAATACGCTTTTTTTGTCACCTTTGTGCCGCAGGATTCTGGTGAGGTTATAGAATCTTTCGTGCAGATGGGAGTGACTTTAGTAGATTCTAATGGTAAAGCAGCTTTTAACTCACCTCAAGGCAAGGCAGCGTTTCAATATTGGGTTGACCTTTATAAAAAAGGGCTTATTCCTAAAGAAGTATTGACACAAGGGCATCGTCATGCTATTGATTTGTATGAATCTGGAGAAACGGCACTGCTTTCCTCTGGTGGTGAGTTTCTGACAACTATCGCCAAAAATGCACCAGCAATCGCTCAAGCAACGGAGCTCGCACCCCAACTGACTGGTGAAACTGGTAAGAAAAATGTTGCTGTCATGAATGTAGTGATTCCACGCGACACCAAGCAACCCGATGCCTCGCTCAAATTTGCTTTATTTGTAACCAACGCTCAAAACCAGCTCGCTTTTGCTAAAGCGGCAAATGTTCTACCATCTACACTAAAATCTCTATCAGACACCTACTTCAAAGATTTATCAGCAAATGCTACAACTATAGATAAAGCTCGTGTCATGAGTGCTAAAGAACTGCAACAGGCAGAGATTTTAACCCCAACACTCAAGGATTTTAACATCCTGCAAAAAGGGATTTATGAAAATCTACAAGCAGCAATGCTGGGCGAGAAGACAGTCGATAAAGCTGTAGAAGATGCGGCACAGGAGTGGAATAGCAGTAGAAGTTAGTTAATGGCTAATTGCTAATCGGGGATAGTTAATATCTGTAAAAAATTCCCGACTAAATACAGCGAACCACACAAAACAACTAAACGATTTGTGGAAGTAAAAGCGGCATTTAATCCTGATACTAAATCTACGTAAGTGCCGCAAAAGCTCAATTCCGGGCAGATATGTTGAGCTAGTGTTGCTAATTCTCCAAGATTTGCTGAACTGTGATCGGGAATCGGAACTAAATACAATTGATCATTGGATCGCAATAAAGCTTTGAAGATGTCCGCATGGTCTTTAGTGGAAAGCGATCCCATAACCCAAGTTACACCAATTTCCGATTTTAAATTTGGGATTGGTTTCGCACTTCCCATGCCATCAAGGCTATCAACATAATCGCGCAGTACTTGGGCAGCAGCTGAGTTATGTGCGCCATCAAGCAATAATTTATGCTTATTCCAGGTAACCCATTGTATCCGCCCCAGCCACTTAGTTTTTGCGATCCCGTTGACAATATCTGCCTCGGAGATTTGCCAACCCTGTTTTTGCAAGATTTCAACTGTAGCGATCGCCAATGCTGAATTAGTCAACTGAAACTGTCCTTGTAACGGTAAAGAATATTTAATTGACTTTAAATTTTCACACTGAGGATTGTTAGTTGCTGGTTGTTTTTCCTCTACTCCTCTCGCTTCTTGATATTCTGCCCATCCTGGAGCTATTTGACGCGCTCTTTGAGGAATAACACATGAGCATTTTAACTCCAGAACACGCGATCGCACGACTTCTTCAGCATCTGGTGGCAGTGATCCCAAGACAACCGGACATCCGGGTTTGAGGATACCAGCTTTTTCTACTGCAATGTGGGCGACAGTAGGACCAAGGACCTGCGTGTGTTCGAGGGCGATAGAAGTAATAATGGTTACTAAAGGATTTTCACAGACATTTGTAGCATCCAAGCGTCCTCCCAACCCAACTTCGATAACAGCTATATCAGCTTTAACTTCAGCAAAGTATAACCAAGCAGCCGCAGTCAAGACTTCAAATTGAGTTGGCGAGTCTTCCTCAGGAAGAATTTTTGCTTGAACTTTCAGTAAAAATTGGCACAATTCATCAGCGGAAATGGGCTGTTCATTAAGGCAAATACGTTCCGTCCAATCCACTAAATGGGGAGAGGTGTAGCGTCCTGTGCGATAACCTGCTTGAGTAAGAACTGAGGAAAGATAGGCACACACAGAACCTTTGCCATTTGTGCCAGCGACATGAATGATCGGGACTTGATGATGAGGGTTGCCCAGATTTGCCAACAATTTTTCCATTCGTTTTAGTCCCAGGTGGACGCCAAAACGTTGAAAGGGTTTGAGGATAGAGTCGATGTTCACGAGAAGAGAGAGTGGAAAAAACAACTATCAACCAACAAATAAAACCGACTGTTTCTTTTTTCAAAAACAGCCGGGTTAAGTTTTATAAAGCTGCGTTTGCTTTAAGCTTCTCTGTTCAAAAAGCTTTGCAATTGTCTTAAAGCAGCAGCACCTATGTTAAACGCCGCCCAACTAGCTGCAATCACAATTGGTGCTAAAACGATTGCCACACGAAAATCAATATCCATATCTAGAACCTCTTTGTGAAGTAGATTAAAGTTTTATCAACTGTTCTCATATTATTTTTAACTATACGAGTGAACAATTCTCCTAATCTTATCGATATGTAAAGAATGTTTACAGCTGTACACAGGAATACTCCTCGCCTCAACTGGGAACCCCACGAAGTTTTGATTGGCGGAAGCCGTGACCCAGACTTCTCTACGGCACTGGCTCTTCAGGACTCAGGACTCAGGACTCAGGACTCAGGACTCAGGACTCAGGACTCAGGACTTATTCTCCCCATTGCCTTTGCCTGCGTGAACCAAGGCTAATTTTTGGTAGCTTTCGGCGTGTTCTATGAGTTCTGCTGCTTTGGCAGTAGAAATTTGGCGTACTACTTTAGCGGGAACGCCCATGACGAGAGACAAAGGGGGTACGTCTTTAGTGACTACAGCGCCAGCACCAATAATACTACTAGCACCCACGCGCACTCCGTCTAAAACGACCGCACCAATTCCAATTAAACTACCACGTTCAATATAGGCAGAATGTACTACGGCACGATGTCCTACGGTGACATAATCTTCTAGTATAGTAGGTTGACCAGGGTCGCAGTGTATGACAACTCCATCTTGAATATTCGTGCATTTGCCAATTTCAATCCGTTCTACATCTCCTCTAACGACTGCTCCATACCAAATACTAGCTCCTGTAGCTACGTTTACAGAGCCGATGACGATAGCATTAGCTGCAACAAAGGCAGCTTGAGAAATATCAGGAGAAGACCAGTAGGAAGCAGTAGACACGATAGAATAAGAATATGGTATGTACTTAAGAACAGAGAGAAGGTTGTAAAACAAGCATATCACCAAATAGTGCTAAGCAATAAGTGGTGAGTGAAAGAGTGAAACTAAGCATGAAAGCTTGCTGTAGCGATATGGGAAGCACTCATTCGCACTACAGTTTTTTAAAGAAGTTTTCGCTTCCTAAAAAACGGAACAGCATGCTTCTAACAGAATCAGCACTGCCACTACAACAGTAAGTACTTAAAAAGATGGAGTAGCAGTGTAGAAAAAACTAAGGTTGCGAGTGAAGATAAAAGTATGTTTATGTGCACTTCATGATGAATCTAGGCTTGCAGTATCCAATATTTGGTCCAGAAATTCAGTGTCCCCATTGTCGTCAGACAGTTGCGGCGTTGACGCTCACAGACACCTATCTATGCCCCCGTCATGGTGCTTTTGAAGCTAATCCTAATACAGGAGAATTAATTCACCTGCAATCTGGTCGCCACTGGCGAAGATGGAATGGCGAATGGTATCGGCAACATACTCACCCTGACGGCATTCGGTTTGAAATTCACGAAGCACTCGATAAGCTTTATACTCAAGGCTATCGAGCAACAAAAGTGATTATAGCTCGACGCTATCAGGAATTAATGAGTGGTTATTTGGAACGCAGTACACCTTGGCGTTCTGAGCAGCCAGAGGCTACATCTGCGAGACTGTATGGTTTGCAAGTAGATTTTAGCCCAGAGCTCTCAGAAGAACCTTGCTGGGAAGTGATTAATTTCGATTTGGAAAAAGAGCTTGGTGTGCCTGTACGCTACCCTTATTTCCGACTTTTTGAATAATTGTCATTTGTCATTTGTCATTTGTCATTGTTAATTTGACAAAAGACAAAGGACAAAGGACAAAGACTATGCATCACGCTTCTATCCGTACCGCGAATATCCATAGGGCGATCGCCTTTTACGAACAGTTAGGATTTACAGTCTGTGAACGCTTCACTACAGGCTATACTCTGGCTTGTTGGATGGAAGGCCTAAACGGCAGAATTGAACTCATCCAAATTCCTGAACCAAAACCAGCTCCAGATTCATTCGGAGATGAACACTATGTAGGGTATTATCATTTATCATTTGATTTAACAGATCTAACTTCAGATTTGCCCAGCTACTTAACAAACTTAAAAGAACGTTTTTTATTAGCTTCCCAGAATAATCCAGAGCAATTACAAACTTTAAAAGTACTTTTAGAACCTACTCAGCAGCAAATAGGCACTCGTATTTACGAAGTAGCTTTTATTGCGGATACTGATGGCTTGCCATTAGAATTCATCAGGTTTCTTGCACCATTTCACTAGTTAATTCTTAAATTACTTTTTTTAGAAAATAATCGCTCTCTTCGTCTGTATTGTTTCCAAAATCACAGAAATTAGAGAGAGATTATTCTATATTGATACAAAAATTTTGTTATTTAAATAACACGCATAAAATTGAATATATGTCAGTATTTTCCACCTTGTATCGACGTCGTACCCCTATTTTAATATTGATAATTTGGCTGATTACGGTAAGTTTATTTGGAAATAAATCGGCTTACAGTCAGCTTTCTGCTCTATCTGATTGGGCAAGTATTCATAAAATAGAGGTAATAAAAAAAACTTCACATTCAGTTATAGAAAATGTCCGAAAGATAGTGTTGAAAAATGGTCTTACCGTCTTGACAAAGGAAGTCCATACTGCCCCGGTAGTGACTGTGCAGGCGTGGTATAAGGTTGGATCGCGCAACGAAGAACCTGGAGTCAATGGTATTGCGCACCAGTTGGAACACATGATGTTTAGAGGTACTAAAGATCGACCAATTCAATTTGGAAGATTGTTGAGTGCTTTAGGCAGTGACTCAAACGCTTTCACTAATTATGACCAAACGGCATATTACAATACTGTGGAACGTGACAAGCTGAAAGCACTTTTGGTGTTGGAAGCAGACAGAATGCAAAATGCTTTGATTGATGCTAAGAAACTATCACAAGAGAAGCGTATAGTCATTTCTGAGTTACAGGGTTACGAAAATAGCCCTGATTACCGCCTCAACCGGGCTGTGATGCGAGCAGCATTTCCTAACCATCCTTACGGGCTGCCGATTGGAGGCACGAAAGCTGATGTAGAGAAGTTTCAAGTCGAAGAGGTGCAGAAGTACTATCACAACTTCTACAATCCCAATAATGCTGTTGTGGTAATTGTCGGAGATTTCTCAACCGAACCAACTCTGAAAACAGTTAAGGAAATATTTGAGAAAATTCCGAAGGGAGTCACTCAGGGCGGGTTTAATCCACAAAACATCTTAGC
>JAQYWP010000893.1 GCA_029379285.1 Rhizonema sp. PD38 | reverse complement strand
GTGTATATTCGTACCTCTTGGTTTACCGAAGAAATCAGTCAATTCTTAGATCAAGAACTAACAGGAATTGTGGGGAATCACATACCTGCATTTTTGGAGCAATTAGCAGCGGAGTTAGCAAATGGTTTGGTAGATGAGGTAATCAAACCTAGCATATTATCTTGGCGGAATCGAAACATCGTTACGCTTTCTAATTTAGAGTCGGAAATTGAACAGAAAGCCAAAGCTTGGTTGACAGGAAGTGATGCCAACAATCAAATGACAAAGACTTTGGTTGAGTGGTTGTCTTCAGTTCAATATGAAGTTAGAGAAAAAACAGATACTCTCTGTAGCAAGTACGGTTTACCACTTGGCACAATTAGCAGCAAAACTATTGAACTAAGCGATCGCACTGGCAACGTTCCCACAGATATATCTTTGAATGATTTCACCGGAATTTCTATATTTGTAGGACACTTAGTGGCTTTAATTGTCGGCGTCATCCTAGCAGGATTATTCCATATCCTACTATTTACTGGGATAATTGCACCTATTGTCGGGATAATAGCCTACTTTTTAGGTGAGTCGTTGGTGAAAGAGACAGATATCCCTAACTGGATACGCAAACTAGTTCCAGATCGAAATATTGACGAACTAGCTTATCAGAAGAAACCAGAGTTGCAGCAAAAAATTCTGGAGACTTTAACGAAAGATCCAACAATAGCAATTAAGCTGGCTAAATCTATTAGTGAGTGGTTGAAAGAAAGCGTGCAACAGCAAGCAGATAAAGCTAGGCTGTTGATTGCTTGAGGAGGGATGTGAGCAGAGGGTGGGCAGTGCCGACCCACCAGGCTTTGGGAACAAGCAGGAGAAAAGGAAAAGTACCAAAAAACGGGGAGGGCAACCAGGTCATTCAGCAAAAACAGTTCGCACTTGTGGGCAATTACTCAAAGTTGAGTCGGCGATGTGGTTGTTTGTCACAACTGTTGGTGTAGAACCAACTAATAATGCAGCAGAAAGGGCTATTCGTCCTGCTGTCATCTGGTGAGCCAGCGCTGCAGGAGGGTTTCCCTCCGTAGGCGACTGGCGTTAGCGCAGCGTTAGCGAGGCACGAGCGTCACCCGAAGGGCGACGGACTAGTTTTGGTTCTCAAACTCTTGCTGGTAGTAATTTTGTGGCGAGGATGCTCACGGTGGTGACAACCCTCAAGTCCCAAAGGCGTAATGTTTTGGAGTTTATGACTCAGGCTGTTGTTGCTGCTCGTGGTGGTAGATTAGCTCCTTCTTTACTTCCAGAAGTCATTTCTTGTGACGAGTCAGACGATTTCTTAAATGTAGCGTAAAGATGATTACTGCATTGCTCATCATCAAGTCTACTAGGATATTGGCTTAATGGTCAGTCACAGATTGGCATGACTCTGTTTTCTCACTACTTTGAAACCTCTTTAAATATTGTTGAGTTCATGTCTTTAAAGCCTTAACGAGTAACTCAGCAACTGGAGAAGATTACGGGAGCGCAGCGGAGTATCGGGTGCGGGCTAAAACTGTCTTGATTGCTCACGCTCAAATTTTTGTGGCCCGTTCCCGATACCAAGTAATAAGCGCGTAGCGGTCTCCAGTTGCGTCACCCCCTGAACGGATACCATCGGAGACGTTTATTTACCTTGCCATGATCCGGATCATGGTGAGGCGACTGGCATAAAATTTGACCCCTCAAAACTTTTCAAACATCCTTTTAGATCGTAGCGCACATATTAGTGTCAACTGATTCTACGACTTCTTTCCCTACTGTAATGGTTCTTGAGAGCGATGCCTTTGGCAACGGCGCACATCCGTATAGCTTGTTCACATCATAAGATAAAGTCATAGCCTGTAATTCCCACCCAAGCTAAGCGCGAGGCTACTATATGCTTAACCCCACCATTACCATTCCCACAACATTCAAAGTTAGTCACGAACAGTTCAAGGAGCTTGCGATCGTTAACCGAGACTTAAGGTTAGAGAGATCTGCCACAGGAGAGTTAATCGTTATGCCACCTACTGGAAGCGAGACGAGCAACCGTAACGTAGATATTGAAGGACAACTGTGGCTGTGGAACCGCAAAACCAAACTAGGAGTCGTCTTTAACTCTTCTACGGGATTTCACTTACCAAATGGTGCCACTCGCTCTCCCGATGCCTCTAGGGTGAAGTTAGAAAGATGGGTTGCACTCACACTTGAAGAAAAAGAAGGTTTTGCGCCTCTATGCCCTGACTTTGTTGTCGAACTGCGTTCTGCCTCTGACAGCATGGAAAAGCTACGGGCAAAGATGAGGGAATATATGGAAAATCAAGCTCGTTTAGGGTGGTTGATTGACCGAAAAAATCGGTTGGTTGAGATATACAGACAAGGTCGGGATGTGGAAATATTAAATAATCCCACTAGTTTATCAGGAGAAGATGTGCTACCGGGATTTGTTTTGGACTTAACCGAGGTATGGTAGTGATACCATGTCAGTTTGATTACTTAAAATCATCGTAAAGCTCAACACCCAATTTTACTACTATTATGAAAGGCTACATTAAAGGACAGACAATTATTTTAACAGAACCTTTACCTGAAAACTTTTTTGAAGGTGAGGAAGTAGAGGTAACAATCAATATCATTCCCAAACACAAGTATCCTTTCCCTACTTTTAAATTAGGAATAAAGGATGAGTATCTAAAAAGAGAGAAAATTTATGAGCAAAATCAAGATATTTTTTGATACAAATGTCTTGGTTTATGCTCATGATGAAACTGCCAGCTATCACCTTGAATCTGCATTATTACTAAAAATGGCTGTCGAAAAACAAATTCAAGGTGTAATTGCTGAACAAAATATTATTGAGTTATACAGGATATTAACTAATTCTGCTGCCATGAGAGGTAACGTCTTAACCTCATCACAAACTAGAATTTTAATTGCAGAAACTTACTTAACTGGTACTTTTGAAATCATTGATCCAAGCCAGACAACCACAGAAAGAACATTGCATTTAGCCGTAAGTAGAAGTGTGATTTCAGCAAGAATCTTTGATATTCGGCTTGCTGCTTTAATCGAATGTGCAAATATTGACTATTTTGCCACATACAACATTAAGGACTTTCAGAACATTAGTGCCTTAAATCCATTAACACCAGCGCCAATTCTGGCAGAGTTACAATCATAGAGAGCCAAAAAATCAACAGCCTGTCATTCCTGCCCAAGCTAAGCACTGTATGCTCAACCCTACTATCACCATTCCTACAAGATTTAAGGTTAGTCACGAACAGTTTAAGGAGCTTGCGATCGTTAACCGAGACTTAAGGTTAGAGAGATCTGCTACAGGAGAGTTAATCGTTATGCCACCTACTGGAAGCAAGACGGGCAACCGTAATATAGATATAGAAGGACAACTTTGGCTGTGGAACCGCAAAACCAAACTGGGTAAAGTGTTTAATTCTTCTGGAGACTTTCACTTACCCAATGGTGCCACTCGCTCTCCCGATGCCTCTAGGGTGAAGTTAGAAAGATGGGTTGCACTCACACTTGAAGAAAAAGAAGGTTTTGCGCCTCTATGCCCTGACTTTGTTGTCGAACTGCGTTCTGCCTCTGACAACCTGAGTTCGACGTAAAAAAAAGACTGAAAACTAGATAGAGTAAACTTTCTAGCAATACAGGGTTGTATGGCTTAATGTCAATAAGATTCTCTAAATGATAACGAGTGTTAATTTAGACACTTTTAGTACTTAAAGAAAGAATGATGAATTTGTGATGAATTCATTATGGAGACGAGTCATAAAAACGATAGAATTAGCTTGTAGACTTAATTCAAGGGAGAGTTTTGAATTAAACATTCCGAACAATGATTTTGTGATTAAATCAAGAATTCCGAATAATGAAATAATCACATAATCTATAATTAATTATCCTGAAGTAAAGATGGAGTTTTTTGGAAGTTTCTTAGATAATAGCGATCGCCAAAGTTTCAGGAGGGAAGAAATATGGCTCTTGTAGTGAATTTAAGTCTTCTGTTGTTAAATTTAATGAAGGTTTTTTATCTTGGTATGTATAAGCAATTA
>JAQYWP010000892.1 GCA_029379285.1 Rhizonema sp. PD38 | reverse complement strand
ATTCATACCTACTTAAAGGACTTTGGCGATTTAGAAACCTTCAGCCGAGGCAAAGAACCGCATCGTCATCTTGTTGTACGCCCAGCCTTTATGCAATAATGCTGGAGCTATGAGACAAGAGACAGAAGTCAGAAGACAGGAGTTATTATTCCAAGAACTGTCCCTACTTTCTCTCGCCACTTCCACAGACTCGGGGGGGAACTGCCCTCCGAGCGATCGCCACGGTCGCTTAAACTTTTGTGTAGTACTTCGAGCGCTCCTCCCCCACTCCCAAAGAGTCAAAATAGTTTCGGAAATCCGAATGTCATAGATATAAAACTAGTTTCTAGAAAAGTTAAACTTAAGAATGTATTTTCAGTGTAAGCATTCAGCCTTTAGTGATTAGCCCTTCAGGTTTATCCTTACTTATCAGTTGCATCGCTGATAATACATAAAACTTTTAGTGAAGATGTCTTAAAAATCCTATGGACGCGATTTATATTCCGCAGCTAACCCAAGCCCCGGAGCGGACAGAGGAAATTCAGGTTGACGAATTTCTGCCAGGTTTGGAAACGTTGACACCTGTTCGCGGTCGTATTCGTGTACAGCATCATGGGAATTACTTAGAAGTCTCAGCTCAAGCAGAAGCAATTATTACCTGTACCTGTAATCGCTGCTTGCAGAACTATAATCATCGATTGATGACTGATACGAAGGAAATCATCTGGTTAGACGAAGCAGCTAACGAAATAGAAGATGAGCTACTTTTAGAACGGGAAGTCGCTCTGGATGATTTGGTAGAAACTCTATCACCTCAAGGAGATTTTTATCCAAGCGAATGGTTGTATGAACAAATGTGCTTGGCACTTCCCCAGCGACAACTATGTGATAATAACTGTCCAGGTATTCAACTTAACTCTGCGAGTATCTTAGAAAAACCTGTTGATCGTCGTTGGGCTTCTTTGGAAGCTTTGAAAAAGCAACTTCCTGGTTAATCGATCCCCAGATCCCCGACAACTTTTACGAAGTCGGGGATCTTTTTTGCGTTTGATTTAGGAGTCACCCTCAGTATTACGATTTTGCAATACATCAAGAATCCGCCGATTTTCAGTTTGCAAACCCCTAACCTCTAACTGCATCTGCAACATATCAGCTCTAATGTGTCTGATTTCAGTGACGATTGCTGTAAACCTAGTATTATTTGTTTCAGTACTACACTGAATTGTTTCAAAATTGCGCTGACTGGTTTCAAATTTGTGCTGATATACGACTGCATTTTCTAGGAAAGCGCTAACTGCCAAACGCATATCAATGAGTTGGTTTTCCCTCCTTGTTAATGCGATCGCTTTCAGTCGTCATATACTTAAATTTAAAGTCGAATGGGTATACTTCCATTTTAAATTAGTTAAGTTCATCCCACCTTTGAAAGAAATGGGATTTCGCGTCCAAAGTCATTAAAACATTTCTACACAAAATCCAAAAATACGTCTGTTACACCGGATAATTTTGTCAGGTTGCTGTGGACACAATAAAAGATGATACAAGAACAGCCAATCAAAATTAAAAGAGGCTTTGTGGATAGAGAGTGGGGTCAAGTGCATTACCGGACGGCAGGTAATGGTCCAGCACTGGTGCTAACCCACAAAACGTACTTTTCTTCTCGTAGTTTTACCAGAGTGATGCCGTTATTAGCTCCTAATTTTCGCGTAATTGTGCTGGATACTCCAGGTCAAGGTGAGTCAGAAAATCCACCCACTCAGTGGACAATTCCGCAGTACGCTACAGATTTATTTGAGGTACTGGATTCACTTAAAGTTGAAGATTTTTACTTAGTGGGCAACAGCACAGGAGCTGCAATTGCTTGTGAAGCAGCAGTCATTTGTCCAAGTAGAATTAAAAAGCTGGTGCTGTTTGGAATGCCTCGTTGGAAAGACGAAGCCGCACGTCAAGATTTGCGTCAATCACCATTTTTTTATGGTCCACCAGAGGTAAAAGAGGATGGTAGCCACTACAGTACTAATTGGCAACGTGTAAAATCACTTTGTCTTGGTTATCCCCCTGAATGCTTTGAAATTTATTTCCAAGAAGTGATATCTCGGCAGGAACGTACTTACGAGGGGATAGAAGCAGTCTTGAGGTACGATGAAGCAAGCCGTCTATCACTCATCTCGGTTCCGACTTTACTAATGTGGGCAATGGAAGACTCCATGTTCACGCCTTTTATTGAAGATACTGCTCGACTTGTGAAGCAATCTACCACCAAGGTTCTACATGGCAGTCCCTTGATGTATCTGCGCGATCCTAAAGCTTACGCCGAGACAGTGCTGAAATACCTGCAATCTTAGTTTTTCCTGCTCACGTTTTCTATATTGTCAGCCAGAGAGTTTTTAGTTGTGAGAACCACTATAACCTTGAACAATGAAAGAAGGAATAACAACTAACATTTACTTATGAGCTTTCGTGAAGAGTTCAAACTACTACTCCGTGCCCGCTACCCCTTAATTTATATTCCCACTTATGAAGAAGAACGGGTAGAAGGCGCTATTCGGGAAGAATCGGCTTATCAGGGAAATCGTCAAGTTTACACTTGGGATTTTGTCGATGGCTACCAAGGTAATCCAAATGATGCGGGATTTGGTAAACGCAATCCCTTACAAGCTTTGGAGTTTGTGGAAAAATTCCCAGCATCTACGCCTGCGGTGTTTATTTTGCGAGACTATCATCGGTTTTTAGAAGATGTAGCGATCGCCCGCAAACTCCGCAATTTCTCCCGACTCTTGAAGTCCCAACCAAAAAATATCGTCTTACTGTCACCGCGCATCGCCATTCCTGACGACTTAACTGAAGTTTGTACAGTTTTGGAATTCCCCTTACCCAGTGCCTCAGAAATTAAAGCGGAGGTAGAACGCTTGTTAGCAGCAACTAGCAACTCTCCTTCTGGTAAATTTTTGGACGATCTTGTCCGTTCTTGTCAAGGGCTTTCAATGGATCGCATTCGGCGTGTTTTGTCAAGAGCCATCGCCACTCACGGTGAACTCCAACCAGAGGATGTAGATTTGGTACTAGAAGAAAAGCGCCAAACCATCCGACAAACCCAAATTCTCGACTTTTACCCCGCTACCGAGCAAATTTCCGATATTGGCGGATTGGATAACCTCAAAGATTGGCTTCTGCGTCGCGGTGGTGCGTTTAGCGAACGAGCGCGACAGTACGGTTTACCGCACCCCCGTGGTTTACTGTTGGTGGGAATTCAAGGGACAGGTAAATCTTTAACGGCTAAGGCGATCGCTCATCACTGGCATTTGCCGCTTCTCCGTCTGGATGTGGGACGATTATTTGGAGGTTTGGTAGGGGAATCTGAATCCCGCACTCGCCAAATGATACAAGTAGCAGAAGCTCTTGCTCCCTGCATTCTGTGGATCGATGAGATAGATAAAGCCTTTTCGGGACTTGGTAGCAAAGGCGATGCGGGAACAACCAGCCGAGTCTTTGGCACATTTATTACATGGTTAGCCGAAAAATCCTCACCTGTGTTTGTCGTCGCCACTGCCAACGACATTCAAGCCCTACCACCAGAAATGCTTCGCAAAGGGCGATTTGATGAAATTTTCTTCGTTGGTTTACCCAGTCAAGAAGAGAGAAAAGCAATTTTTAACGTTCATTTATCCCGACTGCGCCCCCATAATTTGAAAACCTATGATATCGACAGATTAGCCTACGAAACACCTGACTTCTCCGGAGCAGAAATTGAGCAAACTTTGATTGAAGCAATGCATATCGGATTCAGCCAAAATCGGGACTTCTCCACCGATGACATTTTAGAAGCTGCCAGCCAAACCATACCCCTGGCACGCACCGCAACCGAGCAAATTCAGAAACTGCAAGAATGGGCTGCAGCGGGTAGAGCGCGGATGGCGTCGAAACACAATCCTTTGAGCGATCGCATCCAGCGCCAATTGCAAGAATGAGTGAGGAGTTACAAAGAAAGGCAGAGGGCAGAGGGCAGAGGGCAGAAGGAAAATTATTAAAAATCCTTCAGGGGTGGGTTTAAAGCCCACCAAAATAATAAAAATGTATTTCGAGA
>JAQYWP010000891.1 GCA_029379285.1 Rhizonema sp. PD38 | reverse complement strand
CATTAAATGCATATTAAAGGAAAATATTCCTCTATATAAAGGCAGAGATAATAATCGAGTTTTATATATTTCAGGTATAGCTTTACAGCTATCAAAATCTCAGAATTGTCCCTCTATAGATGTCGCCAATGCCATTGTCTCTCATTTATCTGCAAAATGTATCAAATATTTCAATATTCAAATCGTTTTTCCTGGTTGGATTCATTTGGAGTTAAGTGACCAGTTATTAGCGACTTGGTTGCAAAATCTTGTCTTTAGGGAAGTAGGAGAATGGAAATCTTCTTGGCAGCCGATCTCCCCTAACTCCTTATCTGGAGCTATCCCTCTCTCCCCCTCCCAATTTACTGCTCAATACGCCCATGCTCGTTGCTGCACTCTGTTGCGGCTGGCATGTGAAGAGAGATTGATTAAGCTTAGGCAACCAGAACTTGGTACTGCCTTTTGGACAACAAGCGGATGCAACCAAATTCCCTGGCTTAACTGTGATCAAATGCGCGATCATCACCCAGCTTCGCGTCGCTTAATTGCTGAGTTAATACAACTCATAGACTTGGAGTATTCTGATTCCAGAGATGAGCGTAAATGGGAAAAAGCAGCTTTGAACTTAAGTGAAGCTTTTCAAAACTTTTGGTCTGAGTGTCGTATTTGGGGTGATGTGAAAACGACGAACCCTGAACTAGCTCAAGCCAGATTGGGATTGGTCTTGGCGACTCAATCTGTATTAAGATTTTTGCTTGAAGACAAATTGGGTATTTTTGCTCTTCAGGAGTTGTAAATGGCGTTTAGAGGGAGGGTGAGTTGGGAGAACTTTAAAAATGCGTTTGTAAAAAATAATACATTGTATGATTTTTAGGCAAAATTTGAGAGACCTCACGAATAAGCAAGTGGTTTGGACTTACACAGGTATTTATAAATACTGAACATAAGATTTATCTTCTTAATTCTTAATATAAACTTCTGAATTGGCTATTGACTAGTTGAAGCTATTCGGGTACATTAGCAGGTGTGTGAGGAGCGAACCAGCAAGGATACCGAGACGAAACACGGCCAGTCGTCGGTATCCTTTCTGATTTTTATGAATATTATAAGTTACTGAGTGTTATAAAGCACAGGACTAGATTTTTAAGATAGCAGAAATTTTTCAATTGCTACTGCGGCTCCGTCTTGCTCTACGTTAGGAGCTACCCATTGAGCGATCGCTTGGACTTGAGT
This sequence comes from Rhizonema sp. PD38, assembly GCA_029379285.1. GTDB lineage: Bacteria > Cyanobacteriota > Cyanobacteriia > Cyanobacteriales > Nostocaceae > Rhizonema. Next base: position 2,854 of record JAQYWP010000891.1, on the reverse strand, counting down.
TGGCGCGTTACCCATAGCTACACCGATGCCAGCATATTCGAGCATTTCTACGTCGTTAAAGTTATCACCAATTGTCATGACATTAACAGATTGCAGTCCCAGCAGTTCTTCGGCTAGGTAACGCACTCCAACTCCTTTATTTGCTAAGGGATTGGTTGCTTCAAAGAAGGTGGCAACGGACGTGGTGAGATATAGTTCTGCGGGAGTGTATTGGTAGCGCAAATTCCCCAGCAACCGATCAATAACATCTGTGTCATCACACAAAGCGAGAACTTTTGTGGGTTCATCCTCTAAACAGGAACGCAAGTCACCTACAGCAATCGGGGTGATACCAGAACGTTGTGCATAAATTTCTGTTTCTCGTGTGATCTCTCGAACGTAGAGTTGATCGTTGATATAAAAGTGAACAGATAAGAGTGATCGCAGTTCGGGTTGTTCAAAATAATCCAACAGCTTGTGTGCCATTTTTCTAGAAACAGGCAAATGGCGATGAATGTTTTGAGTAATAGGGCTTTGAATCCACGCTCCTTGATACGCTACTAGTGGCAGGCTAGAGCTAATTTCCTGGTGAAAGCGCAACGCTGAGCGATACATACGACCGGTGGCGATCGCCACCTCTATATCCCGTGCTTGCGCCGCCACAATTGCCTGCAATACAGGTTTGCTAATGTTGTTGAAACGACCAGAAATTGTACCATCTAGATCAACTACAAGCAGTTTAATGTCAAACATTAATATTCCTTAAAACTATTTCACTCTTTTCGGTAAGTAAACATTCAGCCCTTTGCCCTTTGGGTTGCCTTCTTCCCTACACCGGAAGAACAGCTTTAGGGATTGGACTCACACTTGAGCTGCAATCTTAGTACCAATGGCATTCACGCTTCGGTACTTCATCAATGATTTTTGAAGTGCTAATAGCTGAATGCTTACGTCGGTACAAATAAAGATAACTGTTAGAGGATGTTTGAAAAGTCTAAGAGCTTGTGTTTCACTACCAAGCCTACCGAGAAACTGCTACCTTGAGAATGTGGGTTTTGGGATAAGGGATACGTTTAAGCCGAAGCCTGCGGGCCGAAGCGCCCCTGAGTCTCACTTAAGGCTCAAGCAGACCTTTTTCAAACAACCTCTTAGTAGTCATTCTTTATCATTTGTGAATTGTCAGGCACAAAGGACTAAGAACAAATGACGGTAAATATATTTGTAGATAATTACGCATATCTACTTATGTATGATTATACGATTGCTAACTCCAAGAAAATACTCAAAATGAATGTTATGCAAGGCTTCTCCTGATTTATAAATATCCCTTTGGGTATATGAAAGCCCAACAATATAAAGAGTTCATCAAGAGTATTTGTAAATATAGACACTAAGCCAAATCTCAAGTTACTAAATGTATATCATAAGAAGGAACATTTGTTTCCAAACAAGTGACTAAGTCAGTAAGATTTCTGACAAAAGGAACTTTTCCTCTCTTAGGGGGGATGAAGGTAATCCGTAGAAGATATGTATATTAATCCTAAATCATTTGTAAGAAATAACTATTAGACTTCTTGCTTGATATTAGGATTCTATATCTTCCGATTCTACTCGGATCTACTACCTACTTTTGTAAGAAGTCTAATGAAATTAGTAATTCCATAAATTTACGGTAAAAACTCCAGGGTTGATATGAAAAGGTTTACAAAACTGATTGCTATAGTTACAGCTTTAAGTGGATCATTCTCAGTAATATCTTCTGCCAATGCAGTCTCACTAGAAAATTCAAATGAGTGGCAAAATTTAACAGTAAATGCAGTTCAAGACAGATCGACGGATACATCAGGTTTCCAATCTTTGATTCCGGCTTTTCAAAGTTACGTGCAAAAAGACGGAATATCTATTCCAGAAGGTAACGTAACGCAACTAGATCCTAGTAAGCTCGTTCTCAAAGATGATCACGATGTGCGTGTCTGGTTCGTTGACGGAGGAGCCGTTTATCACGATCAGCTAGCTTACGAAGCAACTCAGGGTTCCAATTACCAAAACGGCTATGTTTTTACAGACGCCTCCTGCAAAACCGGAAACAATAATAACTGTGCGAAGCCGCTTGATAATGGGAGTTTAAATGTTGGTGATTATGTCGATTTGGGTAAAATAGCTAGTGGTACACAACTCAACTTCTTGTTGAGAGCAAATGGCGCTCAACCAAACGATCCGGGTGCAACTAATCCAACAACAGGATTAAAAAATATTTACAGTACAAATGCAACTCAGAACCCAGATCAATTGGATCACGTAGTTGCTTATTCATTAGATGATCGATACCTTTTAGTTGGATTTGAGGATTTATTCGGGCCAAAAGGTTCGACGGATGGCGGAAACCTCGATGCAATAGCTGATCGCGACTTCAATGACGTAGTTTTTGCGGTTGACTTTGGTAAGGTGGCTGCTGTACCCGAACCGACAAGTGCGATCGCTCTATTAGGCGCAGGTGTAGTTGGTGTACTGAAACTACGTCGTCAAAAGAAGAGTGACGAAGAAATTTCTAATTCGTAATTTGAGTAATTTGAGTTCCCCGATTTCTTTAAGAAGTCGGGGATGTCGTTGATGGCGCTTACGTTAAAATAGGTCTAGATCCTAAAAAAACCGTTAAAACAGTTGGCTTCCGATTCATTAACAAAAACACTCCCCACGTTCATTCTAGTAGATGGACATTCCCTAGCCTTTCGTTCGTACTTTGCTTTCGTCGGTCGTACCGGTGGATTGCGGACAAAAACGGGGATTCCTACGAGTGTGTGTTTTGGTTTTCTCAAGTCTCTGCTGGAGGTGATGACAACTGAGAAACCTCAAGCAATGGCGATCGCTTTTGATT
>JAQYWP010000110.1 GCA_029379285.1 Rhizonema sp. PD38 | reverse complement strand
CGATCGCCCACTATCAGCACTCTTCCTCCAGTTAAACCGGGTTTGGGATTAGAGGCATCAATTTTCCCAGAGGCGATGGCAGTGCCAACGTCACTGCCATGAGTGCTAAAGTTTTGCCAACTCAGTATTTCTCCTGTTTCCCCCATCGAAGCCTCTCCTTGAGGAACAGCCGCTACAGTCACTTGCCCACCTGTTACAGAGAGTTGCCCGTTGTTAGTGACATTACTACCAATCAAGCTCAGGTTTTGTCCCTCGTTGACAGCAAGATTGCCGGAGTTAGAGATCGTACCTGTCAGATTGTGATTAAGTTGTAAGCCAATGGGGACACTAATTGTCAGGAGTGCTGAGGATTCTTTGGGGTTGGTACTGAAAACACTGCCATCCGCAAACTTTAAACTATTGGCTGTCGTCGCTGTAAACGAACCACCAATCTTGAGTGCGGCATTGCGACCAAATATAATTCCATTAGGATTCAACAGAAATAGATTTGCTTTACCGTTGGCACGAATTAATCCATCAATATTCGAGATAGACGAACCCGTGACGCGACTAATAATATTCTGAATCTGTTGAGCATTGTTAAAGTGTGCTGTACTGCCAGTGGGGACTGAAAACTCCTGAAAACTATGGAACAAGTTTCTTCCTGCTTGAGTTCCACCTTCAATAATTCTGGTATTTCCCTCAAGTTTGATAGTGGAATTATTGGGTAGACTTCTATCGGGACTAATTTGAGCCACAGCACTTCCACTCGCAACGCACACACCACCGACGACAATACCTAAGAACCAACCCCAACGAGTCTTAATCAAAGACATTGCACCCTCCCCATTGGTATAGCACTACTAATGAATAAATCACACAAAGGGGGTCAGAATAATTGATAATTCGCAATTCGTAATTCTTCGCCGATGCATTTACAGCGATTTTCAGATATATAAACTACAGTTTTGGAGTGGATAAGTAAGGGTTTTATCTAGATATCTGGGTACATCCATTATTATCTAAAACCTGACCTTATATGAGTGCTATAGTAGGAGTCTCAAAATCTTGAAGAAAACTACTGCGTTAACATTTTTTACTAGCGGCACGTAGGAGTAGCCCCCAAACCACCTGTCTGGGTTTGAGAAGAAATCAAAGTGACTTCCCCTTTATTGTTCAAGATCCAACCAGTAGCAGGTACGATTTCCACAGATTTTGGTTTTGAGGGCAGTTTAGCAGTAGGTTTCTCTGCACGTTGTTGCAGTGTGAGCGCGGGCATTCGAGTATCGGACCATACCACATCACTGCTGAGGGGTTCGTCAGGACTGGGTGGTAAACCACCGCGTCCAGTCACGATAAATTCATTCCCCTGATTTCCTCTAACGGCAGCACAGCCAACATCCCTGAGTCTTGATGAGGCATCAAGGACACTGCTAGGTAGTTCCACTAATCCGCGACTGGGGTCTACATCGGGTGTATTGAGTTGTACAACGCCATTGAATTGTGGATTCTGTTGTGAAAAAGCCGTAATGTCGGAGAATGGAGTGAGTTGATTGCTGCGCTGTAATCCGAAGACTCCCTGAGCTGTAATGTTGATAACTCCACCCCTACCTTGAAAAGCATTGGCAGTGATGTCGCTATTTTCTCTGAGGACGCCAGCGATGACACCCGACGGAGTCTCTATTGTAATGTTACCACCATTACCACCTGTTTGTAGCGTACCTGCACTTGTCGAGATGAGACTATTATTACGCAGTAGTAATAAATTTCGTGGCTCTAGGGCGATATTGCCACCATTTCCAGAAGTTGATAGTCCTTCAATTCTACCTTGATTGAACAGAAAAATAGAACCAGCCTGCACATTAATATTGCCGGCTTCACCCAATTGTGTTCTATTGGGGTCATAATCAGGAGGTATTGAAGAAACTGTGATGTTAGAGTTATTGCTCACAGTTAAAGCTCCTCTAATCATTAGATTTATGTCTCCACCATTTCCCCTGCTAAAAGTATTGCTAATAATAGTGCTATTGTTGTCAAGTTCCAAGGAGTTAGCTGTGAGCGTGAGTTCACCAGCGCTTCCTGTACCTTGAGTATCGAAGCGAATTTGCCCTCCGTTTCTCAACGTAACAGTGTCAGCATTAATAGATATTCGTCCTCCAACGCCTGAACCTAGAGTACCGCTCCCCAGACTGCCGAACGTGGGCGTGTTACTTGTATCATTTTCCAACAAAACTGATGAAGAAGTGATGTTAATATTTCCGGCATTGCCACTACTGTTAAGCAGCGCATTAGTGCCAATGTTGCTGCGATTCCTCAGTATGAGAGAGTTGGCAGTGAGCGTGAAATTTCCTGCATTTCCACTGCCACCAGTCTCGCTAGTGATGCTGCTGTTTTCGAGGTCAACAGTATCAGCTATAATATTCCAGTTTCCGGCATTACCTGTAGGCATGATATTCGAGTTTCCGGCATTAGCTGCATTGTTGTTAGGGTTATTATTTCTTCTATCGAGCATTCCGGCATCACTACCTACTCCACTATTTTCCAGTTTTAATGAGCGTGTTTTAATAGCGATAGAGCCCGCATTCCCCTGTCCTAATGTACTGGCATTCAAAAAACCTCCATTCCGAATAAGAATACTATCGGTGGCATTGATGGTAATGTTTCCAGCATTGCCCTGACTTGTCTCATTAGCTGGTGTCATGATTCCGCCAGCATTCTGAAGTGAAACTGATGTGGCAGTCACAGAAACCGCTCCCGCATTCCCATTTCCAGTAGTTGTGCTTTGCACGGCACCTTGCTCTAGCACAACGTTTGATTTCGCGTTAATAGTTATATCGGGAGCATTGCCACTTGCAGAAGTCTGACCGCCGATCACACCATTTGTGAATGAAAGTGAATTGACGTTAATATTGATGCTTCCGCTATTACCCTGAGCAGTGGTGTTGCTATTAATACCTCCTCCTTGAAGGTTGAGTGAGTTTGTATTCACCGAGACTGATCCACCATTCCCCTGACTGTTCGTTTTGCTGTTTATACTTCCACCTGATTGAAGTGTGAGCGAGTTAGCGTTGATAGAGATTAACCCGCCGTTGCCATTGCCAGTAGCGTTGCTGTTTATATTTCCACCTGATTGAAGTGCAAGCGAGTTAGCGTTGATGGAGATTAACGCCCCATAACCATTGCCGCTAGTGTTGCTGTTAATGCTAGCAGATCCAATTGATACAGAGGGAGCAGTGATGGTAATAGATTCTGCCGGGATTGCACTGTCATTGCTACTCGTAAGTCCAAAGTTTTCTAGTGCAACAGAACTTGATGCCGTTGCCGTGAATGCCCCTCTTCTGGTTTCAACTGAACCCATCATAAGGCTCACATTGCCACGAGTAGAACCAGCCGTTGCCGTGAATGCCCCTCCCCTGGTTTCAACTGAACCATTCATCAGGCTCACATTGCCACTACCAGAAGCGACACCAGCTTGCAGCATTACATTCAGGGGAGCATTGTTCGCCCGGATTTCAAAGTTTTGCAGGGTAATATCGTTGCTAGCTTGTAAAGTTAAGCTGACGGGGTTTGTATTGTTTTCCGTAACAATGCCAAACCCATTTGCCATAATATTTCCCTCCTGAGTTCCCGTGCCACTTGTAGTAATTGTGACGTTCGTTCCAGCATTCAGTCGGTTTGTAATATCTGGAATATTGACAACTGCATCGTCACCGCCAGGAGTGAAAATGTTTGGATCGCCATTACTGTAAGAACCAGTCGATGTTGTGTAGGCAAGAGTGACATTGCGTGGATCGAGAAGCCAAGTGCCGCCCCTTCCATTGGTTGCACTGGCGTCGATGCGAATGCCCCCAACATCAAGGAAATGACTTCCTGATGTTTCAATTAAGCCTCCATTCCCTGCAAGTATTCCACCCCGCGCACTCAAACTGCCATAAGCACGAGTTGATTGAGTGGAATTAACAGTAATTTGTCCGCCATTACCTCTAGTTAAGGCATCTGCATTGATGGTTGTGGTGGGGCTAATGTAGGTTGCACTCGCCAGAGGAATTAAGCCACCTCGGGAGTCTCCTCCCACCACGACTTTACCACCAAGAGCATCTCCGGACACGTTGATTACTGAATCCAACAACCCGACGCGATCGCCCACTATCAGCACTCTTCCTCCAGTTAAACCGGGTTTGGGATTAGAGGTATCAATTTTCCCTCTTGCGATCGCAGTGCCAACATCACTGCCATGAGGAATGTAGTTTTGCCAACCCAGTATTTCTCCTGTTTCTCCTATAGAAGCCTCACCTTGGGGAACAGCTGCTACAGTCACTTGCCCACCTGCTGTAGAGAGTTGCCCATTGTTAGTGACATTACTACCAATTAAGTTTAAGTTTTGTCCCTCGTTGACAGCAAGATTGCCGGAGTTAGAGATTATACCTGCAAGATTATTATTAAGTTGTAGCCCAATGGGGACACTGATTGTTAGTAAAGCTGATGATTGGCTTGGGTTGCTACTGAAAACACTGCCATCCCCAAACTTTAAACTATTTGCTGTCGTCGCTGTAAACGAACCACCAATATTGAGTGCGGCATTACGACCAAATATAATTCCATTAGGATTCAGCACAAATAGATTTGCTTTACCGTTAGCACGAATTAATCCATCAATATTCGAGATAGACGAACCCGTGACGCGACTAATAATATTCTGAATCTGTTGAGCATTGTTAAAGTATGCTGTACTCCCTATAGGGACAGAAAACTCTTGAAAACTATGAAACAAGTTTCTTCCTACTTGCGTTCCACCTTCAATAATTCTGGTGTTTCTCTCTAATTTTACAGTGGAATTATTAGGTAGACTTCTATCAGGAATAATTTGAGCCACAGCACTTCCACTCGCAACGCACACTCCACCGATGACAACACCTAAGAACCAGATCCAACGAGTGTTCATCAAAGACATTGCACCCTCCCCATTGGTATAGCACTACTTATGAATAAATCACATAAGGGGGTCCAAATCATTAGAGAATTGATAATTCATAATTCGTAACTATTATCTCCTGCGTCTATGTAAGAGCTAAAAATGTTGATTTTTCAGAGTTTTTGCTTAAAGACAATCCTATTTGATGTGCCATGCCAACTTCAGAAACAGAGTTTCTCGAAACTCACTAATAATCTAGGATGGAGAGAGCAAACAGATCTTATTTACTTATGAATTCTCCTTTTTCACACTTAATTTTTGATTAGCTCCGCAGATTCTGTGTCCAAAAATAGTGTTGCTTGCGGTTGTCTTCGGAGAAAAGAAGCCGGACAATTCGTGGTAATTTCGCCTTGCAACATTTGCTGTACTACCTTTGCTTTGCGTTTTTCTGGTGCAAGGCAGATAATTTTTTGAGCAGAACAAATCATTGGCATGGTGAGAGTAAAAGCATACTGCGGTACGCTTTCTATATTGGCAAAATGACCTTGTTTGACTTGTTGCTGGCGGTTGGCATTATCAAGCTTGACAATTTTCACTGTGTATGTGTGTCATGAAAATCTGGTATTGCCTCCACCCACGATCCAAAAGTTTTGACAGCAACTGGTGCATTTATGGTCATTCCAGATTTTACGGATCTTCAGCTGTGGACATTTCTGAAATCACTGGAAAACGAAGATTTAGTGGATGCAGTTTAAAAGAAACAACACCCTATAGTAAATACCGTAGATTTCTTATGTACAAATTTGTATACATAAGAAAAATGTAGAGTTTCAAACTTACCCTAAATTAAGATCCGAGTGATCACTCGTTTAGTAACGCTGAGCGTCGTCGGTAGGCACATTACTGTCACAATCGGTAATTATGGAAATAATAAAAGTAATTGAGTATAAAATATAACGATTTAGCCATAAAAGACGATGTTGAGCCATGAGGATTTTATGATGGCATCAAAACCTATAGCGAAGGGAGTACAACTGCTATATTTCTAACCCCCAATTACGTACAATCCTCATCCCGCCATCAAGCTACCACCAGTACCTCTGTCTTGTGATCGTAAGGATGAATCTTTCTAATCTTTTATGCTTGAGAATAGGAGCAAGACCTGACTTTTCACGGCATATGAAAAACTTTAACATCCGCATGTAAGCTTTCTATCTATTTTCAGATGAGTGGTTTATTTCTGCCGATCTGTACTAGATATGATAACTTCAGTAGGTCTAAGTATCTTTTTACCCCAATAAAAGCCGTGACGCACAATTTTAGTGATTGTTTGATCTACTAAGTCAGTTCGGACTTCATGATCAACGACGCGGCACAAATTGAAATCTGGCTGAGTTCCCTCAAGTTGAATAGGGAAGATTTGGCGCTTTTCTAATAAACTGAGTAATTTTCGATGAATTACTTCAACAAATCTGGGAAAGCGTTGGAGAAATTCTGGACTGGGGTTGGGGTTGTATTCAAGATAAGTTATTAAAGCAAATAGTGCATCCCCAACTTCTAACAGTTCCAAGAATAAATCTTCTAAAGTAGCAGTGGATTGGGTTTCTTGTTCGCGCAAAGACTGTTGAAGTAAAACAATTTCTTTTTGGAAGCTGCCGATTTGTTGAGAAAGTAAATCGCGCAACTCGGCAGTGAGAATATAGGTTTGGGATGTGTCAGACACGGGAATTCTCTTTAGATAGAAACGGTAGGATAATATTTGCCCAAGCTTGCACTTGGGGATTGGCATTAGATGTCAAAAGCTGACACAACGCGATCGCCCGTTGTGATTGTCCAACCATATGATATGCTTTGATAAGCCAGATTTGTGCTTGAATGCGATCTTTGCTGTCGTGGTCAGTACAACTTCGACAATAATCTTCCAGATATTTTATGGCTTTGGAATAAAATCCCTGCTTGCAAGCTATCCTGCCTTCAGTAAATAATTTTGATAAAGGCATCGGTAAAGGTTCAGGCTCAAGGAGTTCTTCAAGTTTTGTTTGGGTGATCGCTTGCTCTAAGCCATCAAATTCTGATAATAAGATTAATGTTGGCATGGGTTCATCCAAAGCCGATAAATCACTGTATTTAAAGCGTTTGATTGTCGGTAAAATTGGGCACAGATAATCAGCTATAATCCGTTCCTCTGGATTCATCAAGATTTTTTGTGCTTTAGCAATCTGATGTACAGAATATTGCTTGCGTTTCATTGCCATTGCTACGGCTTTAGTAATTTCAGCTTTTGATGCGGCTTGAGATACACCCAGAATTTCGTATGGATTATCAATCATTCGATTTAAAAGATGCTAGCGCAACTTTAGACTACGATATATTTCTTGAAATGCCGACTCGTCTGGACATATTTCGTAGGCAAAGCGTCCCAGTTTATGAATCATTTGTAAATCTCCTAATTTTCTTTCAGCAGAATCACTTAATATTTGCACAAAAAATTCAGCAACTTTGAACTTTACTCGTTGGTGATTAGACTTTTTAGCAAGTGAAATAGCTTCTTCAAACTTATTATCTTTTAAAAGTAGTTCCATTATTTCAATTTCTTGAAATAATCTCACTTTTTCAATAAAATCAAGTACAACTGGATTCAACTCATCTATTTGTTTGATATTTTGAAGTTCTTCCAAAGCCGTGAACGATGAAATCTGTTGATTTGCTAACTTCATCCATAGTTGTTCAGCTTTGTACTCAGTCAGATAACTTCTAGCAGATTGACTTCCCAAGAGGTTATACCAAAACTGGGCAAACTCTAAATGCTCTTTAAATTTTGATATTTCTTGACGTTGTATAGAACAGAGTCTGTCTATTTCCTGTTGCCAAACAATAGAAGCTTTAATTTCTGTAGAAGCTTGTTTTAGCGGAATCATTGCCTCTCGCCACTTTTGCTGTACAAGTTGATAGCAACCCTCATGATATGCAACCAGTTGCTCGGCAAAAAATTCTATAGAAGTCTGAGGTTGAACTATCGGTTTTAGTTGAATTCCTCTCTGTGTATCTCCTTCTAAACAAGCGGCAATAGCTAAACCCCAAGGAGTATAAAGCGAGCGCAAAATGTTTTGATTTTGCTCCATCTCATCTACTAAATTCTCTTGCCATCGGTTAAAGTATTTGTGATAACAACTAGGTGGTATGCGGATATTATTGATTTTGATATTCCTCTTGGACTGTGTCTTCATCAAGTGTAAAGATAGGTATTCTAAACATTGGATATCCCGTAACTGCAAATACTCTTTAATATCTTTATCTTTGCACCGCTCTATTACTTCTTCAATACGTCGTTTTAATCCTAAAAAAATGGATTCTAAGTCAATATGTTGAGTACCTAACCAAGGAATATTTTGCAAAGCAGGATCGTGAGTTAAATTTGCAAAAGCTGTGGATAAAGCAATAATAAAATTCTGTGTAGATGTTACAGAGTACGTCTCTAAAGCATGATAATAAGTTGCGACTACCCAATTATGTAAGGTAATCATATCGGGTTGAGAAATCCAAGTTTCTTCAACTTGAGCCACAATGATTTCCCAATCCGTATTTTGCCAAACAGCTGCGTCTAAACAAGGTTGAATATGTTCCTTAAGATTACCTTCAACTAATTTATCAGAGCCGAGTTTCCGCAAAAATTGTAGACTATCTGCTTGCGCTGCTTTGAAATTACCAAACTGTACACACTGTTCGATATTTTGAAGCTGCCTGAGGCGTTGCTGTTGGCTCATTGTCTTGAGAATAAGCCGATTTGATTCAATGTCTGGGTGAGACACAGATTGCCACTCAAGGTAAGCTTGTTGTAAATTCCCTTGTTGCGCGTAAGTAAATCCCCGTAAGTAAGCCGCTTGTTCTCCACAAACTCCCTCTAAGTAAGATAGTGCTATTGCCCAATCCTGAGTTTTCAATGCTACAAGCCCCAACCGGATTTTACACTCTGTAGGGTCTGGTAAAATCGTTTGAGCGACTTTATATAAGGAGGCAGCCTCTTGGAGATTTCCTGCTTTCTCGGCAGTTAATCCGAGAAGAAACTGTATTTTCCCCTTAATCGTGCTTTGGAGTTGTTTGAATAATTCCAGTCCGTCAGATCGCGGAAAGTTAGTTACAGCAGATTTCAAAAGCGCACTTGCACTCCCCAATCTGCCTTGAAGAGAGGCAACACTCACTTTTTTTAAAATAGCTTCGTAAGCTTCTTCGCGTTTAACCTGAGATGCCAAAAATTCCAGTGCTCTTTGGACTGTCATTGTGTGGTAAAGTTCTTGTGCCTCAAGATACTTTTTGACAGCAGCTTGAAACCATAGCGATTGAGCGTATTCCTCTGCAATCCCCACCAAAGCCTGAAATTTTTGTCGTTTCAGGATTTCTAATTCACATTTGCTCACCGACTGGATAAAGTAGCGATCGCACATCAGGCTATTGCTCTTTTGGAATAAAGCCAGCGCTTCTATCAAGACTTGTGTTTGCAGAGGGTTAGCGGTATCAGTTTCTAGTAAGGATTCAGCATGATGAACTAAAGTATCAGCTTCATTAATAACTTGACGCCACTCGCATAACGTTACCTTCACTTGCTCTAAGAAATCGCCGAGGAACACCTGTTTAACCCACTGCTGACTTAAAGAAATCTTTCCAGCCCAAGGAGCAAGTATTTCTTCAGCAGTTTTAACCGCCTCTCGGAAGCGTTTCATTTGAGCTTGTTGCGTAGCTTTCTGGAACTCATGCTTGACACCAGCAGCCTGATCAAAGGCTTCTTTCGTCTTAAGAATCCAATCTACTACTTTGCCAAAAACATCAAAAACTTCCACAACAAGCCTCCTTTTGCAAAGTCGATGAGCCAGCGCCGTGCTTACAGAAGAGTACGAACTACATTCAGTTCGCCAACGCATTTACGCCTGCACTGGCAAGTCGCGTCTTCTCAAAACCACAAGACGCTGAAGGAAGAGAACGCAAACAGCACTGACTGCCGTTGAGATGACTGGCGTTCTTGAGGAGCCAGTGAAACTGTGAAGGTTTCCAACCGTCATCGTTATGAGATTTCCTGAGTACAACTTGAGCAGAAGTTGCAGGGGGATGAGAATAAAAAAAACAGCCCACGACTCCCAAGCCAATGCCTACAGTTAGGATAAATAGGGTAATGACCAGCCATGCAGCAATTTTGACTAGCTCATAAAGCTTTCTCGCAAAACGGTTACATACCGCCCCTAGCAAATCTTGGGAAAAGTAGTCTTTTATTGTGCTGCTATACTCACCGATGATTGCTTCTGCCTTTGATTCATGTCTTAACTGTAGACTATAAAAATTTCTTTGCGTCTCCACGTCCTTGTTGCCCTGAATCTCCACTTCGTTGGTACCCTGAGCTTTCTGTGTAAGCCATAAGTCTTCACCCGGACACGATATGATCTGTGGAAGTTGTTGCAGCATTCGCAGGAGAGACAAGTCTGTAGAACAGTTTGGGCAATTATTACTTTTAATCTCCGTATATCCACAAACACTACAGTTAAGCTTAGTTGTCATCGTGTTAGCCCCGTGACAATGCGATTGTTAGGTAATTTTTGCCCGAGCCAACAGCTGATGTCGGGTTCTAATTCACTCCAAAGACGACTCCCTTCACCTACATCGCCGCTTTCTATAGCTCTCACCATCCGAAAAAGTCTGTCAGACATAGCACTTGCTTGGGTAGGTGCAACTACATTCGCTTGGTAAATTGCGATCAGACAGGCTTGAATCAGTTTTACTTCTTTTGGTAGGAAGTCTAATTGCTCTTCAGCTTCTTCAGTCTTGAACTTTATTTTGGATATATCATTGGTATGAATCGCATCTTGCAACTCGTCACAGATCCGTTGTAATTGTTTCTGCTGCAATTGGGGAATCATTGATTTGCAGAGCTTCATGATCTGCTCGCATTGTTGAATGAAACTCTCCGCTTCCAGGCGTTCCTTTGACATAGAGATCTGAAACCTTTGCAGACTGACATGAGCGCGAACATATAAGTCGATGCGTTCTTCTCCTGTGTTTGGATCGATAATCTCGTTCGCTAACTGCACAACTGGAACTGCTAAGCGTAGCGCATCTTCAACTCCCAATGGTGTCAAAGGCTGATCGTTTAGTTGTGCGATCGCAGTTTCTAATTCCCGATAAATTGTCTCGTCAGATCGCCCGCGTGAAAAAGTACAACTAACTCTTAGCGAGAGGTTGTTTTTCAAAATTGCGGTTATTCCCAAATCACTGTTTTTCTCATCCAATTCCAAATTAACTAAAACTTCTGTTCCACGTGGGTACCATTGGTTTAAACCTAACCAAATATCCCCAATACCCTCATCCTCATCCACTCCATCCAACTCTTTCCTGACTTGATCGGGGCTAAAAAACTGAAAGTGAATCAGCCGTTGTCCATCAGCCGCAGTCTTAAAAGTGTGGGCAGTTGTCACAGGCAGAATATCACCGCGACTGATGACTTTATACTTACCTTCCACAAGCTGAATAAAATAATCACGAGACACAGTAAGCGCTTTGTCTACCTGTTTCGCGGCGACAATTGCAGCGCCCTCCGCCACAGCATACATTGGACGGGGATGCACCACAACTTTATCAATGCCAAATGCCTCTCTGACTTTATGCTGCACAAAAGGAATTTGAGAACACCCACCCACTAACAGCACAACATCTACTGCATCTAAATCAGTTGCAGCGTCATTTATTGCTTGAAGACAAATCAGAAGAGAACGTTCTACTAAATCCTGAATCATGTCTTCAAACTCGTGGCGAGTGATTTCTACCTCAATGGGGATGGCGATTCCTAACTCATCAAACAACGGTGTTGTTGTATCAATACGAGCTACCCTAACACTACTCAAAGTAATTTTGGCTCGTTCTACTGACGATTTTAGGTCAGCCTGAAATCGTACCCGTTGATAGTGAGGCATTTTGGCAATCAAGCCGTCAATATCAGCTAATTGTTCTTGTTTTACAACTTGGTCTTTAACAAATTCAATCATGCGCGAGTCGATGTCATCTCCTCCCAGCCACAAATCCCCAGCTTTTCCCAATTCGATAAATGAAGTACCAGCTGCTTGAATCACCGAAGCATCAAAAGTCCCACCGCCAAAGTCAAAAACTAAGATTGTTTGAAAATCGTCATCGGTTGGCGAAAAACCGTAGGATATAGCGGCGGCTGTAGGTTCCGGTAGCAGTTCTAACGGCATTAGACCGGCTTTAAGTGCGGCTGTACGTGTAGCGTGGCGTTGTTTGTCGTTGAAGTAGGCGGGGATTGTAATGACCGCTTGGTTAATCTTTTCTGCTGTTTTATTGATTTTCTGATAATAAGCTTGGGCATTTTTGATGATTTTTTTGAGAATCTCGGCAGCAATATCTTCTGGTTGGTATTCTTTATTTCCCAGCCATACGGCAATGCTGTTGTCTGTTCCTTGAGTTGGTGGGGTAATTTTATACCCAAATTGTGACTTTTGCTTTTGTACTGCTTTTTCCCCAAAACCCCGTCCCATCAAACGCTTAATAGAAACAATCGTGTTTTCCGGATCAGCCCGTAATTGGTTGTAAGCTTTTTCTCCTACCGCCAGTTGACCTTGTTCGTAAGCGACTATTGATCGCATCAACTTCCGTTCGGTCGGCGTGTTGTCTTCAGCTGTCACCACCTCCACATTTGCCAATTTAAAAGCTGCAACGGAGTTTGTTGTCCCCAAATCGATTCCGATTGCCTTGCCCATTGCTACTTACACCACTAACTGTATAAATTATTTTGTTAATAAAATACTTATTGATACAATAAATGGTGGCTTATCAGAGCTTTTCGCTCAAAAGCCGGACCTATTACTAATTGCAATTTATACAAAATTATAGGCAAATGCCTTCAGCAAAATTACGGTAAATCACTCTTGTATAGCAATCCGATTTTTAGGAAACATGAGACGTAAATGGTAAAATTGCCACTGTGCCAGCAGCAAAGTTATTTGTATTCTTGCTTAGTATTTGTTTACTCCAGTTGCTCTAACAACTCTGCAACTGATAAAATCCCTAAACTAGCACCTGCAAAACCGACCGCATCACGGGTAATTATTGCCTCAAGACTCCCAAAACTCGCACAAGTTAGCTGCACTGCATCTTCAAAATCTTTTAAATTGGAAGCAAGCGCAGCCTCTAAAATACTCCTATTCACCGGATAGACTTCTAAAACTGATAGTGTAGTCGAAATAGATTCTGTGGCAAGTTCAAAGCTTTTTGTCTGCTTTCTAACGATGTAGAAAATATCAGTTACAGTTGTTGCTGTCACATAACCTTCAACTTGATATGATGCAATAGCTTGGAACAAATCTTCAGCATCTTTGAAAAAAGGTTCTCGCTCTAACAGAAAATCTAGAATAATGTTAGTGTCCAGCAATACCCTCATTGTAAGTATTTCTCCACCAGCCGTTCTTCTAACATCGCTTCAACTTCAGCATCGGTTGGAGGAGGTGCATCTGTTTTCGCTAGTCCGCGCATCCGTTCAATAGCGACTTTACGATTTGGGCGGGGTCTAAGTTCGCTTTCCACAGAAGAGATAATCGCTTGAAGTAATTCTAAGCGATCGCTCACTGACAATTTGAATGCCTCTTTTTTTAAATCTTGTAAATACATGATTTTTGCTCCTTTCAATTTATTATAAAAAATCAAGCGAGCCAAAACCATCGAACATGAAGCACGAAGTCACACTT
>JAQYWP010000890.1 GCA_029379285.1 Rhizonema sp. PD38 | reverse complement strand
CAGTAGCGCAAATGATGGAGAAATTCGCTACGAATTAATGCAAAGCTGTACTAAGTTTATTTGCTAATGCCCCGATTCCTTGGTCAGTAGTGGAAGGTGTTGCTGAGAAAGACGTAAAAGAACTGGAAGAAGCCAGAGCCGAATTAAAAAACTTGCATTTGCTTGTGGGCGAAGACACTTATGTGTTACATCAGTTGATTCGAGAGTTTCTGAAAAACAAGCAAAAGAACTTAGCTTCAAGCGACTCGCAGAAGTCTAGTTTTTGCCGAGCTATGGTAGAAGTGGCTCAGATAATTCCTCAAACACCTAATCAGAACCAAATCACGATTTCAACTTTTGTCATCCCACATTTAGCAGAGGTTGCACAAAATCTGACTGATGCAGTCAGTGATAAAAATTTAATTTGGGTTTTTACTGCTTTGAGTTGGTTTTATCAAGGACAGGGTTTGTATGTGCAAGCTCAACTGTGGTTAGAGCAATGTGTCTCACAAGTCCAATCCCGTTTGGGAAAAGAGCATCCTGATGTTGCTACCAGTTACAATAACCTGGCAGGATTATACTATGACCAAAGTCAGTACAGTGAAGCGGAACCACTGTTGAAAAAAGCATTGGAAATTGCTGAACTTAGCTTAGGAGTAGAACATTCCAGCACAAAAACTATCCGTAAAAACCTAGAATTCTTGCACAATACTCACCTGTAGTACATGACACCGTAAAAGGGGGTCGGAAATTATGTCGCAATCGAGAAACAACTTTGAGTAATATCGTGGGAGTCTTGGATTTGACATTTTGCGATCGCGCCGCCTCTCATAAAAAAGCGAGATTAACCACGATATGCTCTTGGTGTGATCCCTGTCAGCTTGCGAAACAGCCGTGTGAAGTGGCTTTGACTTTTAAAGCCGATACGAAAAGAAATTTCCAAGATTGTGAGATCAGTTGTAGTAAGTAGCACTTTCGCCCGATTTAACCTACGTTCAATCACGTACTGATGGGGAGTTAGACCAGTGGACTGTTTGAACATACGTACAAAGTAGTAACAACTCATCCCAATAGTTGCGGCAATTGCATCAAGCGAGAGGTCTTGGTCAAGATTATCATTAATATATTCTGTCACCTTCCGGAGCTTGTTCATCGGCAGACCACCAGTAAAATTTTGAATGGTTGGCATGGCGACGGAGTACCGATGCAATAGATGAACAGCTAACGCATTCGCCAAATATTCTCCGTAAAGACGACCGTTCAAGCTGCCTGTTTCCAACTCAGCCTTCAACGCTAGCCCAATGTACTGTATTTGCGGATCGCGTCCTCCCCACTTGGGAGCAAATTCGATGTCATTTGCATAAACTGAGTCATGTACGGCGCGGGTGATTGATTCTGGCTCAAGCGATATAAAGATAACCTCTACTTGCTGCTTCCAACGCACCATTCTTGGTAAACCTGCAGGGGTAAAAGAGATGTCGTCAGCTGTCAAGAGTCTGCTTTGTTCTCGCTCACCTGCCACACGCCAGTTTAATTCCACTTCAGAACTAAGCTGAATGCAGATCAGGTGCTTTGGCACACTAAGTTCGGGAATCTGTGCAGATCTAAGTCGATGCTGTTCGACAAAAATACCGTCCCATGCATTTCTTTCGCTTGACAGAATAGGTACGTTAGGTACGGCTAGTGTTGGTTCTCCGCTTTTGACACCAATGGCTGTAATTCTCTGTTCGCTCATCGTCGTTGTTCCTAGCTAAACGCTTTTGTCACAAAATTAGAACAAATTTTAGCAAGAAAAAGCAATACGCTTAGCACGGAACTCCGGTAACATACGCGCAGTAAGACCAACCTTGTGAAGCAAATACTCCAATGGAAAGTATCTATTACGATCGCCTGACAAAAGACAACTGCGCCATGCTTCTGATTGATCACCAGACTGGTACTATGTTAGGAGTGCAAGATATCAAACTGTCCGAGTTCCGCAGCAATGTGTTAGCGCTGGCGAAAACGGCGAAGATACATGACCTACCGACTATCCTCACAGCCAGTTTTGCCGAAGGACCGAACGGTCCGCTCATAGAAGAATTAACGTCCATGTTTCCAGATGCGCCTACCATCTACCGCCCTAGACCGATTAGTGCATGGGACGATCCTAACTTTGTCCAAGCGGTTGAAGCGACGGGACGTAAAAAACTTATTATGTCGGGCGTAACTACAGATGTCTGCCTAATGTTTCCTGCTTTGCAAGCAAAGGCGGCAGGTTACGACGTGTACGCTGTGTACGACTGCTCCGGCTGCTGGGATCAGATGTCAGAACTCATGTCTTGTATGCGGATGGTACAAGCTGGAATTAAGGTCGTTAATTGGGCTGCCATTACCGCTGATCTACAAGCTGACTGGAGGCGTCCTACAGCAACAGGCACATTGGATGTGTTCCATCAGCACTTGCCCTTCTATAACTTCTTGTCCAACAACCAGAACGCTATGAAAAACGGCATTCCTGGTTTGAACGCAACTAAATAAAATTAATGTTTGTAGTTGCGCTTTAGCGCTCTCAAAGTTTTAAGAGCGCTAAAGCGCACGGACAGATTCTTTCGGAGGGAAACCAACGCTCCTATGCCTAGGTCGGGCTAACCCTCCTGCAGCACTGGCTCCTCCTCCGAACTGTCCTCAACTACGAACCTAAAAATCTTCTACTTTGTTATTGCAACTGACGCTTTCTTTCGGTTTTATAGTTAATTGATCAGATTTTTGCCAGTAATCGCGCTGCTTTTGAAAAGGCATGATCAGGAGATTCTGTAGCTTGTTGTCATCAACGTCTGAATATGCTGGAATCCCAATAGTGATTTCAGAGGAGAGAATGTTCAAGTGCAGGGTGTGATGCAGTCTATCCCACCAAGGAAAAATGACAGAATAGTTAGAGTTAGTTTCATCTTGAACTTGGGAATGGTGAATGCCATGCATGCGCGGCGTGACTAAAACTATGTTAAGCAGACGTTCCACTTCGACTGGAAGGCGCACGTTGCTGTGGTGAAACAAAGTGTTTGCCAGAAAGATCAACTCGTAAAGAGCAAAAGTGCCTGTGGATACCCCGATGAGAGCAATTTGAAAAATCCGAAATCCGGTTGATAACGCAATCTCCACAAAGTGAAAGCGAAATGCAGTGGAGACATCCATATCTGGATCTATGTGATGAACATTGTGAAAGCGCCACAAAAAGGAGAATCTGTGGTTAGCGCGATGCCAATAGTAGAACGTCAAATCCATCAGCAAAAAAGTGAGCGCAAACTCCACAGCCGCAGGTAGTTCCACAACATGAGTCAATCCCAAGGACAATTGAATTGTCCTCTGCATTGTGAATCTGGTTGGAGGTTGCACCAGAACTGCATTTATAGCAAATGCCAAAGTCGTGACGCAAAAATTAATCCAAAGTCGCCATTTGAGCGAATGTTTAACGGAACGCAGGGGCACAAGTCTTTCCAGAAGAAAGAGGAATAAGAAGACTCCGGTGAGAATGAAAGGAATGTAAACTATCATTTTGAACTCTCCTCTGTCTTGATTTTGAAGTTCCACCTTACTTGCATTACGCTCACCTCCTCTTGTTATTTCTAGCTTATTTGAAGAAAAAGGTGGTAGGATATAATCATCAATGGGAGTATGTCTCAATTGCAGAATAAGTGTTGAGTACAGAAAATTTAGATGAAAGCAGAAAGTTTCAACGATGTTTTAATAAAGCAGACAGATAAGGGCAGAGGTGTTTTTGCTGCCCGAAATTTTAGCAAAGGAGAGACGGTGAGTTCATTGGCAATTAACTGAAATCCAGCACGGAGTTTCCATAATAAATTTCATGATGGACAGTAGCATTTAAGTTGAATGAAACAGTTCAGTCGGTGATGAAGAAGTACTTGTACCAATCCGCATTCTAAAACGTAATTTAGATTTTAGCAGTATCCTTAAAACTAAGGTACTTAAAACATTTCAGTTTTTCGGTTTAGATTACAGTTTGGTATTGTAACAACTCTCCTGTATGCTTTTAGTACTTTTCTGTACAAGCGTCTAATCCAAAAAATTAGGGACTCAAAAAAACCTATCATAG
>JAQYWP010000889.1 GCA_029379285.1 Rhizonema sp. PD38 | reverse complement strand
GTTATAATATTAACAGTAGTACCAACTTTAATCATAATGATTTTTATCAAAACCTGGAAAAAATTAAAAGCTCAAGAATTTAATATATTGTTTTCACTTTTGTTGATACTATCCACAGCTATATTTGGAATAAGCATAGGTTTATTCTGGCTGCCGACAGTCAAGCACTCTTTAGCGCTAATATCACTGTTTGTTAGTAGTTCTCTGTTTATGACAATCGTTTTATATCCATTCATAAACCGACGCCAACTGATTGCCAAATATCGCATATCTGAGCAACATTTGATCAAGCCATGAGTAGCAAAGCGTTTACTGGAAAAAAGCCATACTCAATAGCTAGCACCCCATAACCAACGACTCACAACCCCACAGCCGTACGTTTGTACTAATTATAATCAAATCATCAGGCAGGGGAATGCCAAGATATGTACTAGAAGAGTATTAAAATTTTTATGCCAGAACTACATCAATCCATTGCTCAACACTACCACGAGCGCACTAAGTACAACCCACAAACGATCAATACTAAAAATAAGGGGTTAGACTGGTCTAAGCAACCTGTACCCTTCAAAGAGTACAAAATTGGTTCAGTGTTCGATCTTAAACCATACATTCAAGAAACTCTAGACGTCTTTGCCGAAAAACCGGATGCACAATGGTGGCAAAGGTTATCGCGGCTACTATTCTGTAGCTATGGACTGACGGCGAAAATGCCTTCTATGGGAAATACAGTGTATCTACGTGCGGCACCGAGTGCGGGAGGATTGTATCCTGCGGAAGTGTATCTAATTTCTCGCGGTACACCATTGTTGCCACCTGGGCTTTATAACTACCAGTGTCGAACTCATTCCTTAATGCATTATTGGGAAAGTGATGTTTGGCAAAAGCTACAGGAAGCTTGTTTATGGCATCCCTCTTTAGAGAGTACCCAGATTGCGCTCGCGATTACTACAGTATTTTATCGTTCCGCATGGCGCTACGAAGATCGGGCTTATCGACGGATTTTTCTGGATACGGGACACCTGTTGGGGAATATTGAGTTAGCTAGCGCAGTCACTTCCTATCGCCCTCACTTAATCGGTGGCTTCGTGGATCAGGCAGTCAACGAACTACTGTACATCGATCCCCAGCTTGAAGGTGCGACTGCAGTTCTTCCCCTAGCAGATTTACTAGATATCAAACAAAATTTACCTACAGGGAGAACAGCCTTACCTTCCGCCACCGAAACTGACTATCCACGAATTCCTGACGGTGAACTGTTAAGCTACTTTCATTTTCGGACACAAATCCAACCCGGCACAAGTGGTAATCTCAATTTACCCGAAGTCAGACAAGATAAATCCATAGAGGATAAATATAACTTTCCTTTCTGCCAAAAAATTTCCACCATCACCAAGCCCATCGATTGGGGAGAGAAGTTAGAAGGGCTGGAAGTCACCATTCTCAAGCGACGTTCTACTCGCGCTTACAGGGGTGAAGATTTAACTTTTGATGAATTGAAAGCTTTAATCGATTTTACCTACCAACCCCAAAATTACATTGATCAAGGTTTAGATAATTCGACAGATTATTTTGATCTCAATTTAATTCAAACATTTATCGCTGTTTCCGGAATCAAAGGGCTAGAAACTGGTTGTTATTATTACGCACCTAAAACGCAAGAATTACGACAGGTTCGCTTTAAAAACTTCCGTCGAGATTTACACTTCCTCTGCTTGGGACAAGAATTAGGTAGGGA
This sequence comes from Rhizonema sp. PD38, assembly GCA_029379285.1. GTDB lineage: Bacteria > Cyanobacteriota > Cyanobacteriia > Cyanobacteriales > Nostocaceae > Rhizonema. The sequence continues at coordinate 2,335 of JAQYWP010000889.1, read as the reverse complement.
TGCCGCAGCCGTATTATTTCATACAGCAGATTTAAAATCAGCAGTTGCTCAGTATGGCGATCGCGTTTACCGTTATCTACATATGGATGCCGGTCATTTAGGACAAAGACTGAACTTAGCCGCAATTCGCTTAAATTTAGGCGTCAGTGGTATTGGTGGCTTCTTTGACGACCAAGTCAATGAACTTTTAGGTATTCCTATTGATGAGGCAGTCCTTTATATTACTACACTGGGAAGACCTAGATAGAGAAGAGAGGGACAAAAAATTGCATCGGTAATGTTACACGAGCACTGCGGGGAGTAGAAGGTGACTTGTAATGTTAATAAAATTACCATTAAGACAAATGTTCAATTATCGAAGAAAGGCAGAGGGCAGCTATGAGTCACGGGAAGAAAGATTACAGAGGCTAGATTGAATTTATCTCTTCAGCAGTTTGCGATCGCCGATTTCCCAAGATACATTGAGTCATATTCAAAATGAGCGAATGTTTGTTTGAGCTTAAACGGCTTCTGCATAATAATGATTATTATTATTGTTTGCCACAGATCAAAGTCATATTCACTCTTTCATCCAGCTTAATAATAGTCATTCCCTTCCGCGAAGAAAGCAAACTTTCCTAATGAATAGTTCTCATGTACTAAATATCTCTGTTTCCTTGGGGTGTGACAGTTGTGGGTGCGCGTGGGTGAGATCATCACTCGCGCACACTCATGAACCAATTCCTCGTAATTGACACCAGACAATCCCGATTTGATAGCAGCTGATACGCTAAATTGAAGAGGGAAAAACTGCAAAAATATAGCACCTTCAACTTTTCTTCAGACTCCTACGTTGTAAGCTTTTTGCGCTTTTTTAGGCGTTGAAGTCACGTCCGATGTAACAGTTTTCGTTTCTGCAAGATCTTTACCTGTAATCAATCTAGAGCGACGACTACGAGTGATATAATTCCATGCCCACTGAAATACTATTACTAATTTAGTGTCGAACTCGATTAAGAAGTATATATGAATTACTAACCAAAATATCCAAGCAAGGAAACCTTGGAGTTTGATGAAGCTTAAATCTACAACAGCTAAATTTCGTCCAATCATCGCCAAACTACCTACGTCATTGTAACGAAACTGTGGTAGTGTTTTACTTTGAAGGCGTTTTTTGATGAGTTTAGCTACATACTCTCCTTCTTGTTTGGCTACGGGTGCAACACCAGGTAAGGGATTCCCATCTTGATGAGAGAAGTTCCCTAAATCTCCCACTATAAAGATGTTTTTATAACCCTTTACCGTCAAGTCCGGTTCTACAATTACACGTCCGGAGCGATCGCACTCTACACCTGTACGGTTTGCTAAAACTTGCCCCATAGAGGAAGCTTTCACACCTGCTGCCCATAGTATAGTTTTTGAAGCAATTTCATGAACTCCATCACCTTGCTTGAAAGTAACAACGTCATTTTTAATATTTGTTACCCTGGTATTAGTTTGAGTGATCACACCCAACTTTTGCAAAGATGCTTCTGCTACTTTTGATAACTGTGGTACCATATGAGGGAGGATGCGCTCGCCTCCTTGCAATAGTAAAATTTTAGTTTCTCTTGTGTCGATGTTGCGGAAATCGTCTTTGAGAGTTTTATGTGCCAACTCTGCGACCGCACCAGCTAATTCTACACCGGTGGGACCAGCTCCGACAATTACAAAAGTCAACCAAGCACGGCGTAATTCGGGATCAGTTTCATTTTCTGCTGCTTCAAAGGCCGAAAAGATTCGACGACGTATTTCTATGGCATCTTCAACAGTTTTCAAGCCAGGAGCCATTGGTTTCCAGGTATCATGACCAAAATAGGAATGGTTAGCACCTGTGGCAACAACTAATGTATCATACGGTATTACTTTCTCACCCAGAATAACTTCTTTGGATTCTGGATCAATATCGTTTACTTCTCCCAACAACACTTTTGTATTCTTACTTTTTCTGAATACAGCTCGTAATGGTGAGGAGATATCAGAGGGTGATAGCGTACCTGTCGCAACTTGATATAAAAGCGGTTGAAATAAATGAAAGTTACGTTTATCGATAAGAGTAACATTTACATTCGCGTTGGCAAGAGTCTTTGCTGTATACAGTCCACCAAAGCCTCCACCAAGGATGACAACATGATGTAATTCATTATTTTCATGTACAGCGACCATAAGAACTATGTCCTTTTGTTAAGACGATTGTAATTTTTCTTAACAAATATTTAGCAGAATTCTGATAAGGGTTGCCGCTTATTTAGAACAATTGCAAAAATAATCAAAGTAGTCAAACTTACCGATCACTTTCAAAGCAGAGTACCCAGAT
>JAQYWP010000888.1 GCA_029379285.1 Rhizonema sp. PD38 | reverse complement strand
TCTATTTCTTAGGCTACAACCCTTGTATAGCAAGCATTTTAGATTTCGGAATCCTAAAGCGGTTATAAATTGGGAAAGCCAGTCTGGATAAGGGTTTGGCGGTTTGAGAGCCAAAATTAGTCTAAACTCCAAATTCTTAGAAACGTAATTGAAGAAAAACAAGTTGAGATCTCAGGTTTTTTAAAAGCTTTTGTCAAAACTTAATTGTTATAAATAAAACCTGAAGATAATGAACTAAGTTTTAAAGAAGTCGAACTTCTTCTTCAGGTAATTCTTCTATTTTCTCGATTAGGATCTCTTCAATCAGTTCAGCCAACTTTGCAATCGTGGTCGTTTCAAAGAGGCTGCTGAGGGGTAACTCCACACAGAAGGTGGTGCGTAACTGAGATATAAGCTGCGTTGCCAGTAACGAGTGACCTCCAATTTCAAAAAAGTCGTCATATATGCCTATCTGCTCAATACCAAAAAGTTCTTGCCAAATGTCAGTAATGGTTTGCTCAATCTCATTGCTGGGAGCAACATAGGCATTATGTCGATTTGGTCTTAAGTGCAGTGAAGATGAATCTACTTTCTTTGGAAACTTTGTATTTTGTATAGATTCTAACTTAATCCATTGATCAATCCTGGCTTGTAGATTCCCAGTAGAAATAACTATCTGGCTGGCAGCAGCATGAGTGGATAAAACATATTGAAAAACCTCTACACCTTCAGTAGATGTTATAGCCAATTTAGCTAAACCTGTTTCAAAAGCTACTTTTTGTTCTTCCTCAAATTTCCAGCCGTCCCAGTTCATGCTTATCCAAGGCATCGCGTTTATCTGGTTACATTTGTAAGCAAAGGCATCCATAAACAAGTTGGCAGCAGAATAAGCTGCGTAACCTAATCCTCCTAAAACAGTCGATAAGGATGATGTCAATATGCAAAAATCAAGCGTTTTGCCCTCTAAAACTTTGTTCAATACGAATAGTCCGTGTACTTTAGGTTGAAATTGTTGTTCGCACTTAGCTAGATTTATTTCTTGAATGCTGCTATAAGATTCTTTTCCAGTAATCCCTGCTGCATGGATTACTCCGTGTATTTCTCCAAATTTCTCATAAATATCAGCGATCGCTGCCTGCATTTGTTCAACATTTGCAACATCAGCCCTCTTCACTAACACCTCTGCCCCCAGTTTCTCCATCAACTTCACTTTTTCTATCTTACGAGTGATGTCATCCTGGTCATCATGAGTTGCAATCCATTGTTCCCACTCATCTTTCTCAGGAAGAGCGGAACGTCCTATCAATATTAATCTTGCTTGTACTGTCCGTGCTAAATATTCTGCAAGCACAAGACCAATGCCTCCTAATCCACCTGTAATCAGGTAGACTCCCCGCGATCGCAGTTGTGGTGTTCCTTCAAGCAATTCATCTAGTTGTACTAATTCAAAGTTTTGTACCCAACGGTGATTACCACGATAAGCTACCACTAAGTTAGACGATTTTACACTAAATTCCGATAATATTTGATCTATAAGTTTATCCTCCCAAATTCCGGATTCGGGAATAACAACATCAATGCTACGGCAGCGAATATGCGGGTATTCCTGTGGTATCACCTTACAAGGTCCTAACAAAGTAGCTTTCTCTGGGTGAAGCACCTCAACACCTGTCACTTCGTGCATATTGTTTGACAAAACCCCAATTTGGAGGGGCTGTGTCGAATTCTGTTGTCCAAGTGCTTGTGTCAGAAACAGCAGACTGTAGAAACCTAAGTCTTGAGACTTTTCAAAAAACTCCATACTTAATGGTGTTTGCATATGTGGAGTAATACTCCACATATGCAAAATTGTTTCTGGAGTCTTGCCTAGAGAATGAAGCTCCTTGAGTAAGATGTCGTAATCATCACGTTGTCGGGGATTTAGAGTATATACACTATGGCTGAGCTTAGCAAACTGCTTCCCCACTCTCACAGTAATTACATCCTGGTTTTTCTGTTCTAGTCTTTTCACCATTCGAGAACTAAAGCCGCACTCATCGCTAAACACCAACCAACAAGATTTTTGCCTTGCCGCATCTGGGTGAGAAAGCTTAGGTGGCATGGAGCTTTTCCAGAAAGGGGTGTAAAACCAGTTTCTAATATCAGGATTTTTATCTAATGAAACTAAATGCGTCTTAACCGGATCTGCCGACTTTTGAGGTTCAATCCAGAAAAGCTGGCGCTCAAAGGGATAAGCTGGTAAGGGAAGACGATGACGCTGCTGGTGAGTGTAAAATCCCGACCAATCCACCTGTATGCCAGAAAGCCAAAGCCTCCCTAATGTAGTGAGCAAAAAAGCAACATCCGATTGGCTGTCTTGAGAATGGCGTAATGAACAAAGCACCACTTGTTCAACTGCCTTATCTGGATGCTGTCTGACTAATGTGCTTAATGTCCGTCCCGGACCTATCTCTAGCAGGATTTGCTCTGAGTCCTTCAATAACTGCTGTAAACCGTCGGCAAAGCGTACTGTGGAGCGGATATGATTTGCCCAATAATCTGGATTTGTTGCCTCTGCTTCAGTAATCCAAGTACCCGTGACGTTGGAGACGTAAGCCAATTGTGGGGGATTTAACCTAACGAGTTTGACTTGCTCGGTGAACGACTCAAGTATGGGTTCCATCATTTTGGAATGGAAGGCATGAGAAGTATGTAGACGACGGCACTCCACTCCTTGTTCTGCGAGTTGCTTCTCTAACGTCTCCACTGCCTCGGTTACACCTGAAACTACGCAAAAGTTCGGTCCGTTGACTGCCGCCAGAGAAAGTTCCTCGGAAAGAAGTGCTTGCACCTTCAATTCTGGCAGGGGAACCGAAAGCATTGCACCTGATAGCAATTGTTGCATCAGTTGTCCCCGTGCGCTTACCAACGTCAGGGCATCTTCTCGAGAGAAAACACCAGCCAAACAAGCTGCAACATATTCACCGATACTATGACCGATCATCGCCTGAGGACGCACTCCCCATTCCATCCATAATTTTGCCAGAGCATATTCTATCACAAACAGTGCTGGCTGTGCAATAGCAGTCTGTAACAGAAGCTGTGTCGCCTCTTGGTCACTGAGTTCCTCGCTTGGGTAGAGCACATGGCGCAGGTCAAGCCCCAAGTGAGGGAGGAGGAATTCTGCACAAATATCCACCTCCAATTTAAATGTCGGCTCTGTCTGGTATAATTCTAGAGCCATCTGAATGTACTGCGTTCCCTGCCCGGAAAACATAAACACGACAGATCGCGCTTTTGGCTCGATGAAACTGGTAAAAACTTGTTTTGCATCTAGGGGATTGAGTGCGCTGACAACCAAGTTAATATCTTGACAAACCAGCATTCGTCTGTGTTCAAAAGCTCGACGACCAATGCTTTGCGTGTAAGCAACATCAGCGAGGTTAATTGAAGGATGCTCCAATAAATGTTCCACCAGATTTGCAGTTGCACTCTCAAGTGCAGATTCGGTTTTGGCACAGAGCAGTAGCAATTGCCAAGGTCGGGATTTTCCAGAAGGCTCAATCGTCGGGGCTTCTTCTAAAATCACATGGGCATTTGTGCCGCCGATGCCAAAAGAACTTACCCCAGCCCGACGCTTCGTTCCATCAGTTTTCCATTCGCCCAGAGTTGTATTGACGTAAAAGGGACTATTGGCAAAATCAATCGTGGGATTGGGTTTTTCAAAGTGAAGCGTCGGTGGCAGCAATTTGTGTTTCAGTGCCATGACTGTTTTAATCAAACCCGCTACACCAGCAGCTGCATCTAAATGTCCAACATTTGTTTTCACCGCACCAATGGCACAGAAGCCCTTCTTTTCGGTTGTGGTACGAAAAGCTTGTGTCAGCGCCGCAATTTCAATCGGATCTCCTAAAACTGTTCCAGTTCCATGAGCTTCTACGTAGGTGATTGTTTCTGCCTCAATTCCAGCTATAGTCTGCGCCTCGGAAATGACTGCTGTTTGACCTTCCACACTCGGCGCAGTATAACCCACTTTTAACGAACCGTCGTTGTTGATAGCTGAGCCAAGGATAACTGCATGGATATAATCTCCATCAGCAATAGCATCTGATAAGCG
>JAQYWP010000887.1 GCA_029379285.1 Rhizonema sp. PD38 | reverse complement strand
AGATAAGCAGGGAGCAATTGCCGATTACAATCAAGCCTTGCGTATTAATCCCAACGCTGCTATTGCCTACAATAACCGGGGTGCTGCCCGCTCTTCATCGGGAGACAATAAGGGGGCAATTGCCGATTACAATCAAGCCTTGCGTATTAATCCCAACTATGCTGAAGCCTACTACAACCGGGGTGTTGTCCGCAATGCATCGGGAGATAAGCAGGGAGCAATTGCCGATTACAATCAAGCCTTGCGTATTAATCCCAACTATACTGAAGCCTACATCAACCGGGGTGCTGCCCGCTCTGCATCGGGAGACAATAAGGGAGCAATTATCGATTACAATCAAGCCTTGCGTATTAATCCTAACTCTGCTGATGCCTACTACAACCGGGGTAATGTCCGCTATAAATCGGGAGATAAGCAGGGGGCAATTGCTGATTTCAATCAAGCCTTGCACATTAATCCCAACTCTGATTAAAACTTTCGCTACCAAACCAAATAAGGTTTTAGTTCCGAGAAACATCTGATATAGCAATCCGTTGAGGATTCGTAAACGCCAAGATCCAAGGGCAACTTCTGTGAAGTCGGGGATCTGAACAGTCAAAGTTTGTAACTCCAATAGGATTGCTATAGTAGTTTTCACATAGATAGACTTAAGGAGACGCGTAGGGGCATTCTATGTATACATTGTTATACTTTATTTACCACTTTCGTGTGTAATAGACTACTTCGTAAGTAAACTAACTGAACGCTTATCACTTTTAGCATGATGATCGCGCCAGTCTTTGAAAATCGCTGATATGTCGTAATTAAATGATTTAGCTAAATCCAAATATATGTCGCACAGCTTAATCAAGTTACTTAGTCTATTGCTTCTACCTGAGGGATTTTTCCAGTAACCAAGATAATGAACTTGAAGAACCTTCTCAGCACTCTTATTTTTGCAATTAGGGTTTTGGCATGTGTACCCATCCCGATGACAAATATAATTCGTTAAGTTTTCGTAGCCTAGCTGTTCCCCTTGCTCGATACAGCCAATGAAGCGTTTTACGGAGTAAATAACTTGACCAAGATGGCTAATTATGGATGAGAGCGCTGATTTAGCGACGATGGATTGATTTGTTTGGGTATCGAACATCACAACTGAAGGAGTGAGGCGATCGCCTTCTTGATTGCACAGAACTCTCACTTTTTCTGTTTCTGATTCCCAGATGGCGATCGCTCTCATTGGTTGTCTCTAAATCAATCCCCAGGGTATCTACTTCGCTCATCGGCTAACCCTTTGCTGAAGTTCAAGTTTATTCACAATATTCATCAAATACAGGAGCAAGTCATTTTGATTTCAGTTTAAGTTGATTTTTCTGTGTGTATGTAAGCACAACCCAACACAAAGACTTTCGGCTTCACAAAAATATATAAAAATAGAAATGTTAAAATAAGTAAAATATAGGAATCTTGTTTTGTTTCTGAACAGAATTGAAGATAAAAGCCTTACAGAATGGTCTTTTTAGTCTCAGTATCTTTTTAAGAATAAAATCGGAGTCCTAGAGTAATGTAAAAATGCGAAAAAAACGTACCCAATAGGAGAAAAATGCCAGCCATTGTTAAATTACAACTCTCCTTAGAAGCTTTGCCAATGCGGGTAAGGAAATGCGAAACGCCATCACAAATTTAGAAAGCAAACAAGTGGCTGGATATATCTTGGATTTGCGTAATAATCCAGGGGGTTTACTATTCGCTAGCGTAGAAATTGCCAAGATGTGGCTGGATAAAGGCACAATCGTCTCTGTTCGGGAACGAGTTGGAAAAGGCGATCGCGAAGTAGCTCACGGAAATGCTTTGACCAATAAACCACTGGTTATACTGGTGGATAAAGGTTCAGCAAGTGCTAGTGAAATTCTCTCAGGAGCCTTACAGGATAATAAGCGTGCTGATTTGGTAGGGACTCGCACCTTTGGGAAAGGACTGGTGCAATCCGTGCGTTCCTTAGGAGATGGTTCGGGATTGGCAGTCACAATTGCTAAATACTATACACCTCTCAATCATGATATTAATAAGCATGGCATTGAACCAGATGTCAAAGTGGAATTGACAGATGCCCAGCGTCAAAACCTGTGGCTCCACGAACGCGATAAAATTGGTACCTTACAAGATCCTCAATTTGCCAAAGCTGTGGAAGTTTTAGGCAGAAAAATTAGCAGCCGATGACAAGTAAGTGGTTATAGTTGAAGTCATTAGCACCAACTGGCAAGACGACTACTACAATAAACTTCGTGACTATAGAGACATTTGTCTACCTTGCCATGATCCGAATTATGGTGAGACGATTGGCATAAAATCTTACCCCTTGTAACTTTTCAAACATCCTTTTATACCATTTCACGAAAATCTTGATACAATTCGCTCCCCCTGCTCCCCTGCTCCCCCTACTTGCCTAAATGTATCAACTTTAAAGTGAAACGGTATTACGCCCCTCCAACCTGAAAAATCTGTTTTGCAGTTAAATTTAACTCTGGCAATGTGGGTGAGATTAAGCGATCGCCACTTCTAAACTGGTTAACTTGATACTCACCTTCCACTAACGAGTAAATAGAAATAGTAGGTAGCTTAGGATTACCAATAAATCGTTTACCGCCTAAAGCTAAGTAATCCACAATCCAGTATTCACCAACGCCGAATGACTCATACTCTTCTAATTTCAAAGCATAGTCATCAGACCAATTGGTAGAAACAACTTCAACGATTAAACGAATAGAATCACCTCTTGTGATAATGGATTCTTTTTTCCATCGAGGTTCATGGTTAGAAACCTGTTGTTTATCTAGAATAATCACATCTGGTTCATAACCGCCATTGTCTCTTGGTTTAATAACACATTCTTTTGGAATGAAATAGGGTAGTTGTAAACGCTCAATTTCTATAAAGAGTTTGCCAGAAGTAAATCCCGCTACCTCTGAATGTGGTCCAGTTGGCTTAGGCATTTCAACAATTATTCCATCGTGTAATTCATATTTGAGTTCTGAATTCTCTGGATACCATTCAATAAATTCATCAAATGTGACTAGTTGTGGTAAGGCTTGAATCATAAAAATCCTATTTTTAATAGAACTAAAAACTTATGTTGATCGGATTCCCGACAACTTTTACGAAGTAGGAATCTTACAGCCCCATAATTTGAAAGAATTTAATCATTTCTTCTACAATGGGAAAAAACTTATCATATTAATTATTCTAGCCAATGCCAGAAATTATCACTGCTGTATATGAAAACGGGGTTCTGCGCCCTTTAAATCCCATTACCCTACAAGAACACCAAACTGTGCGAATTCAAGTTTTGACTGAAGAACCCGCTGCGGGATGCCGAACAGATAATTCAGTCGCTAGTGGCAGCAGGATTGGTCAGTCCTCCCCCCCGTCGGGGCGATGTTGAGCCAGTTTCAGAAGAAGCGTGGCGTGAACTAACTCAAAGATTGGAGGCATCCCCTAGCAAGCCCCTCTCAGAAATCATCATTGAAGAACGGGGTTAAATGTGACTGCTTACTTTTTAGATAGCAGCGCTCTGGTCAAACGGTATGTGCCGGAAACTGGCAGTGCTTGGATACGGGCAATCTCGGCTCTCGATTCGGGCAACTCATTAATCATTGCCCGAATTACTTGGGTAGAAGTTAGAAGCGCGATCGCCCGAAGGCAACGGGAAGGCAGTTTGAATATATCTGATGCAAGCCTAATTACCCAAACGATACGCTTTCTTATATAAAACTTGGTTTAGACATGATTAGGAGACTTGTGTCTTTGAGGTAAAGCTTAAGATGCTACCTTGAAAGTTGTACTCACATTTTCGGTTTGCCGAATAGTAGCCAAATGCTCTTTGTAAAAGCCATCTAATTCAGCGACAAATTTATCTTCTTGGATTTTAATTCCTAAAGCATCGCTGACAGCTAAGAAATCCACAAAAGAAGCATTTTGGTAATCTTTATCTTCAAATGACTTAATCTGTTCCTCTGTGCGATCGCATAAAACTGCCAGTTCATATAAATTAATTTTGAAAGCGATCCTTGCTTTTATTAATATATCTGATAAC
>JAQYWP010000886.1 GCA_029379285.1 Rhizonema sp. PD38 | reverse complement strand
TGTCTACAGTACTTAAACAAGTCAATCACCAATTTGGTCAGATCCACGGAGTGATTCATGCAGCCGCAGTGTACGGAGGAGGGATGATTCAACTTACAACAAAAGAAGCCGCAGCCAGTGCTCTAGCACCAAAAGTCAGGGGAACACGAGTACTAGAAGCTCTTTTCAAACATACAAAACTGGACTTTTTTGTCATGTGTTCATCACTTTCTTCATTCCAAGGTACACCTGGGATGATAGACTATACTGCCGAAAATGCCTTCCTTGATACCTTTGCTCACTACAGTGCATCTTTTCACAGCACTTTTACCAAATCTATTAACTGGGATAGATGGAACAACATAGGGATGGCAGTTGCCGTAGAAGCACGGCATAAAGAGGTAACAGGGGAAAATTTGACGGCAGGTATGACCTATGAACAGGGTTTTGAGGCATTCAGACGTATTTTGCACAGTAGTACAGTACCTCAGGTCATAGTTTCAACACAAGATTTTCTAACCAAGATTCAGCCAAAGGAATCTGTCAAATCTTTGGAAGAAGAATTAGCGCTTGTGAGTCGCGCAAAACCAACTCACAAGCGTCCCAATCTGGCAAATGCTTATGTAGCTGCTCGTAACGAGGTTGAACTCACTCTAGCTGACATTTGGCAACAACTTTTTGGTATTGACAAAGTCGGCATTCACGACAACTTCTTTGAGTTGGGAGGAGACTCTTTGTTTGCCACTCAGCTCGTTTCTGGACTGTGTAAAACTTTCCAAATAGAACTGCCTTATAAGAATTTCTTTAATTCACCCACCGTAGCTGAACTGGCTGAGGTTATTGTACAAAAATTAGCCCAGCAGACAGATGAGGAAGCACTAGCTCAAGCTTTAGCGGACATTGAGCAACTGTCTGAGAATGAGGTACAGACAATACTTGCCTCACAAGAATAATAGTTAATTCAAAATATCATAACGAATCAATATCTAAAAGGAGATAAAATTATGACTAATTTGTATAGTATAAATAAAAAAAAATACTCTGCTACTTTATCAGGGTTTCGCTACAGTGATTGGCATAACAGGTTAACAACTTCATTAGAGCAAAAGGCTTCACTTAAAGATCAGGTGCAGGCAAGACTTACCTCGCAAGACCAATTGGGGGGTTCTGATGAGTGACCTTTCCCAACGCATCGCCAAGCTTTCCCCAGAAAAACTTAAGCTTCTTGCACAACAGCTGAGCCAGAAAAAAGTAGATGCATTCTCAAGACCGCAAATAACCCATCAAAGTCGAGAGTCCAACTTATTTCCACTATCCTTTGCCCAGCAGCGCCTTTGGTTCCTTGATCAAATGCAGCCTGGTAATATTGCTTATAACATTTACTTGCCCATGCGCCTTTCCGGTTTGCTCAATGTGGCGGCACTGGAGCAAACCTTTCAAGAAGTCGTCAGGCGTCACGCAGCCCTAAGAACCACATTTTCCAAAAAAGATGGGCAACCAGTTCAAGTCATTGCTCCACCCATAACGTGGGCGCTACCAAAGGTAAATCTACAGGAACTTCCTCCAGACAAGAGGGAGGCTGAGGTTTTACGACTGGTTAATGAAGAAGATGAGCAACCCTTTGACTTGGCCAAAGGTCCCTTGCTACGAGTGACTTTACTGCGACTAAGCGAAACAGAGCATGTGTTACTGTTTAGTATGCATCACATTATCTCTGATGGCTGGTCACTGGGTGTATTCATTCGTGAGATAGAAGTGCTTTACGAAGCCTTCTGTAATCATAAGCCCTCGCCCCTTTCTGAACTGCCAATCCAGTATGCAGATTATGCTGTTTGGGAGCAGCAGTGGTTTCGCGGGAAAGTCTTAGAAACTCAGCTGGACTACTGGCGGCGACAATTAGGTGGTAAGTTACCCTCACCAAAGTTGCCCACTGATCGACCACGATCTGTAGTTCAAACCTTTCAGGCTGCTACTTACCACTTTAATCTCTCTTTGAACCTGTATCAAGCACTCCAGAAATTGAGCCAACAGACAAATGTCACCTTGTTTATGATTTTGCTGGTTGTTTTGGCGACGCTGTTACATCGTTACACACAACAAGATGATATTTTTGTTGGCACTAATGTCTCAAATCGCAACCAAGCTGAGACTCAAGGGTTGATCGGGTTCTTTGTTAACATTTTGGTTTTACGCACAAACTTGTCCGGTAACCCTACTTTCCGAGAACTATTGAGTCAGGTGCGAGAAATGACTTTAGAGGCATATGATCACCAGAATTTACCGTTCGCAAAGTTAGTAGAAGAATTGCAGTCTGAGAGACATTTAAGCCAAACGCCAATGTTTGAGCTGTTGTTTGTTATGGAGAATGCCTCCTTGATAAAGAGCAGACAGCTTTCGGGTTTGACTATGAGTTCATTACAGCGTAAGAGTTCTAATGCAAAGTTTGATTTATCTCTATTTATAACGGAAACAGAACAAGGGCTCAAAGGAAACTACTGGAACTATAACGCTGACCTTTTCGATGCAACCACTATCAAACGTATGTCGGATCATTTTGAGATGCTGTTAAGCAGTATTGTGGTACAGCCAGACACCCGGATCAATAATTTAAAACTGCTCACGGAAGCCGAAAAGAATAAACAAATCATGGCAGAAGTTAAACAAGAAGAAAACAAGTTCAAGAAATTCAAGAACTTCAAGCCTAAGGTTGTGAAGTTGCCACAAGGTCAATTGATCAAAACAGAATATCTGCGTTTTGAAGAAACACTGCCTCTAGTGCTAAAACCTGATGCCAAAGATTTAGATGTCGTTGATTGGGCAAAGAGTAACCGGGAATTCTTAGAAACTCAATTGCTTAAGCATGGCGCTATCCTCTTGAGGGACTTCAATCTTCATTCTGTGTCGGCGTTTGAAAACCTAGCTCAAGCTATTTGTCCAGAGTTATTCAGTGATTATGGCGACTTACCTAGAGAGGGTATCAGCGATAAAGTTTATGGCTCCACCCCATACCCGCAGGACAAAGCCATCCTTTTCCACAACGAAAGTTCTCACTTGCACCGTTGGCCCTTGAAAATTTGGTTTTTCTGCATGCAAAACGCTAAGCTTGGCGGTGAAACACCAATTGTGGACTGTCGTAAAGTTTACCAATTACTTGACCCAAAACTGCGAGAAAGATTCGACCGAAAGCAATTGATGTACGTCCGCAACTACACTGAAGGACTAGATGTAAGTTGGCAAGATTTTTTTCATACTACTGACAAAGTGGTTGTTGAAAGCTATTGCCGCCAAGCCGGAATAGATTTTGAGTGGCTTTTAGATAATAATCTGATAACTCGCAAAGTTCGACCAGCTATCTCTAAGCATCCGAAGACTGGGGAATCCGTGTTTTTTAATCAAGTACAATTGCATCACGTATCATGTTTAGACTCAGCGGTCCGTGAATCCTTGTTGTCAACGTTTGGGGAAGAAAGATTACCACGTAACGTATATTACGGCGACGGCTCTCCCATTGAAGAATCGATTATGGCAGAAATTGAGGCAGTTTATCAGCAAACCAAAGTCAGTTTCCCCTGGCAGCAAGGGGATGTATTGATGCTGGATAATATGTTGACTGCTCATGGGCGCAGTCCCTATGAGGGTCCACGCAAGATTGTTGTGGCGATGGGGGAAATGATTTGTAGTGAAGATATTTAAAAACATTTTAAGAATTAGAACATTATATGCAAAATCATACTATTGAAGGGTTTCGGCTTTCTCCACAGCAAAAGCATCTTTGGTCATTACAACAAGATAGTTCTGCGTATCACACCCAGTGTGCCATTCGTCTTGAAGGTAAACTTAATACAAAAATTTTAAAAGAAGCTTTACAAGCAGTTATCAATCAACATGAAATTCTCCGGACTACCTTTCCTCGGCGGTCTGGAATAAAAATACCTATTCAGGTAATAGCTCAAAGCAGTTCATTTTTATGGAAAAATGTTAATCTTAGTAATATAAATTCTCAAGAAAAATCAGTTAAAATTGAAGAGCTTTTTCGAGCAGAAAGGCACTTTAATTTCAATTTTGAGCAAGGTCCACTCTTGCTTTCATCCCTATTGACT
>JAQYWP010000885.1 GCA_029379285.1 Rhizonema sp. PD38 | reverse complement strand
CAATCAAAGAGTTATCATCAATACAAATATATCAATGAAAAAAACTTGTAAAAACCAAATAAAGTTGAGTGAACTATCCCACGGCTTATACTTCTGAGCAAGGCTATCTTATTAACTTGGTTGGGACAACGGGACAAGCGGTTCAGATTTCAATTCATTCCCCTAGTAAGTATATCTGTACCAACTGCGAACGGATATTACCAGATTGGAAAAATCAGTCTTCTTTGTGGGTCGTGATTGTTTTACAGCAATCACAGCATAAACTGGTGAAATGTACACCAGAAATAGAGACAGAGAAAGAACGATTACGCGAAAAGTTTATTAGGTTTGGCTTTGATGTCGCATTTAACCTGCGCGATCGTAGCTATCCCACAGATCTCATTGACCCCCGTACAGGGTATCCATTACTTTCCCATCCTGGAGAAATTCCTCACAACGACACAGCAGTTGTTAAAGCTTTACTCAAATACCCAGTGATCCAAAACAAATGCCGTGTATTGGTTCACCCGATTTGGGGACTTGCAGTTTATCCGAGCATATTAATCTCAGTAGCTCCCCCAATGATGATTGAATGGGTTTTAAAAAGTATAGCACCCTTGCATGGTTGGAAAAATCAGTGAAAATTCAGTACTTAAAAGTACTGAGTGTCAAGATAGAACTGTCCTATTTACTTTTTGGTTGCCGTAATTTCTTGGAACCAATAGGTCCTAAAAGTTGATTGAGGGATCGCAGTTGTTCGGCAGTACCCATAGCGATAATCACATCTCCACTGATGAATACTGTATCGGCTGTGGGACCACCGATGAGTTCGCCGTGAGCGCGGCGAATAGCGAGAATCAGTGCGCCTGTTTGCGCCCGCAACCTTGCCTGTCCTAAAGTCTGACCTACAAAAGGACTAGCCGTGGGGTCGAGCAAAAATTCTTCCATGTACAGTTGTCGATCTGTACCAGAGACAATACCTTCGACAAAATCCATCACCTGGGGTCTGAGGGCAGCAGCAGCCATTCGCTTACCACCAGTGATATAAGGAGAAACCACGGCATCTGCACCGCCACGTTGTAGTTTTTGCAAGGCCTCTTCTGTACTTGCCCGTGCGATCGCCCGAATATTTGGATTTAGTGTTTTTGCTGATAACACTGTGTATAAATTTTCAGCGTCAGAAGGAAGTGCAGCGACAATGCAAATAGCTTTTTCTACGCCCACTCGTAAAAGTGTTTCATCAAGCGTAGCATCACCCTGGTAAATAGTGTAACCCTCTACCTGGGCTTTTTGCACAGATTCAATTTCTGAATCAATAATGACGAAAGGAACGTCTTCTGACCGAAATTCTTTAGCAATTTGACGACCAGTCCGACTAAATCCACAGATGATATAGTGCCCAGATAATGAGTCCATGATACGTCGTTGTTGTCGCAATCGGATTCCTTCTTGAAAGTAGCCTTGAATGATGGCATCTGTAAATCGGTTGACAATGTAACCAATAGAAATCACACCCATAAAAATCAGGGCGATAGTAAACAACCGTCCCCGGTTTCCTAATGGTTGTATCTCTCCATACCCAACAGTAGATAAGGTAATGACCGTCATAAAAGCCGCATCCAGCCACGACCACCCTTCTACTATGTGATACCAAAAAGTACCAATGAGGAAAACACCACCAAGAGCAAGAGTCCCGAGCATTAACTCTTTTTGGATGCGACGATATTTTTGTTCGAGTGTAGAGTACAAAATTTTTTTACCACCGCCATTCATTTGAGAGTATCGGAACATTAGCCTAAGTTGTCGAGACGCAGGTATTTCGCGTCTCTACAGGAATTAGGCAGACTCTGTTTGATTACTGAATAAATCATGATTTGACAGCCCTTGATTTTGATAGGTGTAAAATGTGATATTATAGACACTTTTAGAACTCTGGACTTTATTCTGTCTCCTATCTCCAGACTTCTTATAGTGAAGATTTCTTTCAGAGTTATCATGAAGCTAGCGAATAATTATAAGATAAAAGATCTTGAGGACTTAGGTAGTGAGTATCCAAAGTTTATTTGAACAAGCGACGATAGATTCACACGAAGGTTTTGTGCAAACAAGCTCCTTTGATACAGAGAGCTTCAATCAAGCTGTCATGTCTACCTATGCGCGATTTTCCCTAGCTTTAGAACGGGGATCGGGTTGCCGCGTTTGGGATACACAGAATCGGGAATATCTAGACTTTGTAGCTGGGATCGCTACATGTACCCTTGGACACGCCCATCCTGCCTTGGTAGAAACAGTAACACGTCAAATTCAGAAATTGCATCACGTTTCTAATTTGTATTACATTCCCGAACAAGGAGATTTAGCAAACTGGCTTGTTCAAAATTCTTGTGCTGATCGCGCCTTTTTCTGCAATTCTGGGGCGGAAGCGAACGAGGCGGCCATCAAGCTTGCACGTAAATTCGGACATACGGTACTAGAAATTGAATACCCTATAATTTTGACAGCCCATGCAAGTTTCCACGGTAGAACTTTAGCAACAATAACCGCCACCGCACAACCGAAGTATCAAAAAAACTTTGATCCCTTGATGCCAGGATTCCACTATGTCCCTTATAACAATGTTGAGGCAGTGGAAGCCGCGATCAGCGAGTTAGATAGTGGTGATAGAGGTGTGGCGGCAATTCTTTTGGAACCACTGCAAGGAGAAGGCGGCGTCCGTCCGGGTGAGATTGCTTACTTCCAAAAGCTGCGGGAGATTTGCGACGAAACTGGCATTTTGCTAATCTTTGATGAGGTGCAAGTTGGGATGGGACGCAGTGGTAAATTATGGGGTTATGAACATCTCGGTGTTGAACCAGACATCTTTACTAGTGCTAAAGGCTTGGGCGGCGGTATCCCCATAGGCGCAATGTTATCCAAATCATTCTGCGATGTCTTTCAACCTGGAGAACATGCTAGTACCTTTGGAGGGAATCCTTTTGCCTGTGCAGTTGCTCTGACGGTTTGCCAGACTTTGGAACGAGAAAAGATTTTGCCGAATGTTGAAGCTAGAGGTGAACAATTGCGTGCTGGTTTGCAGGCGATCGCCACAAAATATCCCCAGCAAATTGCCGAAGTACGCGGTTGGGGTTTAATCAACGGTATGGAGTTACAAGCACAGACTCAAACAACTGCCGCTGATGTGGTCAAAGCTGCTATGGACGAAGGATTATTACTCGTTCCCGCAGGTCCAAAAGTCGTGCGATTTGTCCCGCCCCTGATCGTTACAGAGACAGAAGTCGATCAGGCTTTGCAAGTTGTTGAGAAAGTAATGGCGGAAGCTAAGTAAGGAGGCACGGAGTACGGGCAGGTTTTACTGAGCAATCTTAAATTGGTATACTATCTGGTAAAGCCTGTCCGAACAAGAAGTGTTCCTCCTCAGATCTCCACGGGATGTTGTCCATAAAATGGTAGCGCTTGTGACCAATCAGGGCGCTTTCCTTGTTGCCACTCCAGATATGCCAGCTCCAACACGTTTGTCACTGTTGCTGCTAACCCGGATTTTGCTTCAATTAATTGATAACTTGTCTTCCAATTTGCTAACTTTTCCTGCCATGCTTCTTGAGTGAATACACTATCTGGTAACAAAACGTTCAGTCCGGAAGCATCTGGCAAGGGTTGATAAATAGCAGCAAAAACTTGACCTCGTTGCGCTGGCATTTGGACTGCGAGCGCACTCTTAGAAGGTAGATGATTCCAAGCCACTGCAGCCAAAGTGGAAATGGCAAATACGGGAATATTTAATTGTTGCCCTAAAGTACGGGCAGTGACAACTCCAATGCGAGCTCCTGTAAAACCTCCAGGTCCCTTTGCTACGGCAATAAACGCTAAATCTTCCCAAGTTTGCGGGTGGATAAATTCCACTAAATATTGATGGATGTAGCTGGACAAGTTTCGCTCTAAATTCCAGACTCCAGAACGAGTATTGCTAGCCAAATAATTCATTGCCAAACCCAATTCAGGAGTTGTAGTATGCAGCGCCAGTCCGTATTTTGTTTGTCCAGTATATTCTCGCTGACTATTTATGTCTAATTCCATATCTTTTATTTCTTAGAAACATACAT
>JAQYWP010000109.1 GCA_029379285.1 Rhizonema sp. PD38 | reverse complement strand
AGACAAAGTCAGGGCTTCAGGTGTTTACAACGATCTTAGATGGCATATACAAGACTGGTCGCAAGGTCACAGATGAATTTAAGCAGATGATGGAGATTGTATTTGACGATTATTTGCCGCAATGGAATTATACAGCAGTGCCGCAGATCCCATAATTATGGATCTTATTTAATCTTCATTCCTTAGAATTAACTGTTGCTCAGGTGTTTGGTTGGCTAAAAATGAGCAGTTAGAGAAACAGCTAAAACAAGTTCTCCACAAACTTTTGATTGAGTGTAGTTGATAGTATTAGCGCGATCGCCTAACACAGAACATTAGAAACATCAACAAATCCTCCATAGCGACGCACCACCTTTGAAACCTCTTGGTACATACCTCCCACTTTGCCAGATTGTTGTGTAAACAAATCGTGACACCCGACAACAACAAGTAATTCCTGGGCACGGGAAAATGCCACATTCACTCGTTCCGGTTCTTTGGCAAACCCAATATCTCCTCTGCTATTATTACAAACAGTACTGACAATAATTACAGGGCGTTCCATACCTTGAAATATATCAACAGTACCAGTACGAATATTTAAAGAAGGAAATTTGTCACACTCTATTCTGTCCTTAATCGATCTTAATTGAGCACCGTAGAAAGTGATGATTCCTATTTCTTTCTTTGGTTGCCCCTGAGCTACCTGAGAAAGCCACGCTGCTTCTATTTGTTCGCACAAACGCTCAATCGCATCAACTTCTCGCGGATTACAACGCGACGTTCCCTCCTTTTCCTCAGCAAAACCCTGTGCAATAGGTGTTGTCACCCAAAGGAGATGCTGATTTTCTTGGATAATCTTACCTGCTAGATTGTGAGCGCGTTTTATATCAGGCTCGAGAATACCACAATTAAGCCTATGTTCATAAAATTGATTGATGGCACCCATAATTTGCGGGTGCATTCGATACTGAATTGTGAGCATTCGCTTGATTCTGTCATCAGCCGATTCAAACTGAATTTTGAATAAAGAGTTCTTGATAAAGCTTAAATCGTCTTTTGAACTACCCAACTGCTCGGCAATATCTTCTATAGTCTCTTCTCGCAGCATGGGTGGTAACTGTCGATGATCACCAACTAAAACTAATTTTCTCCCTTTCAACGCGGGAATCAATAACTCTGGAGGGGTGCATTTACTCACCTCATCCACGATTACGACATCGAAGCTGGGAAATTCTTTGGAGAAATCGCCTTTTGCTGCCTGTACGCAGGTAATACCAATAACATTAGCATTATCTATATAGATTTGCTTTAACTCATTTTGGTCTTGTGCTGATGGGTTGCGGAGTTTTTCAATCCACTCTTGCACAAAGTTTTGGTAGCGGTTGAGATAAGTTTGTTCTTCCTCTAATTCCTTTTGCCAAGAGTCGAACTGAATCTTGAATGTGCGTAAAAATTCTAAATTGAACAATTCTGTAGAGGTAACATCTGGCTTGAATCTATCGGGTATTGTTTCCCATGCTTTCTGCCACCAATTTCGTTGCTTGATTAAGTTTTCTGGGAGCCGCGTTTGTACTATATGATCTATTTCAGCTAGCTTTGTTTGGGATTTTTGAAGTTTCCTTTTGGCTTTTTCATTTTCTGCTTTTATTGTATAGATCTGTTCATCTAAACAGTTTTTTATGATTTGGAGTATCGAGAAAGGTTCTAAGGAAGAAATTAAAGGTGCTAGCTGACTGACACAAGTTTGCCATAAATCTACTTGCGCTAAAAATTGTTGAGAATTCTCCCACATAGATGATGGATTGGCAAGATATTCTTCAGCCACAAAGCGTAATTGTTGCGGTAGGTTTGGCTGTAGGAGAAGTTTTCGTAAAAGCTCGATAACTCGGTTGAGTTTCAAATCAATCTGTTGTTGCGCGGTTTCTACCTGGTATTGTGCAGCAGATATTTGCTGTTGGAAATTCGTTGCCTTTTTTTGAACCTCGTTTAACTGTTCTTGCAAATGCTGAAGCTGTTTGTTAGTTTCGCTATTGACTGGTAAAACACATTTACGTGCATTTGTCAATATTTCTTCTAGCAATTCTGGGACAATACGGTTGAGAGTGGAGTCAAGGTTATTCGCTTCCCATGACGCACCATAAACCTGTTCCATTTTACTAAGAAATTGCTGTGTCTTTTCAACCAAAGGTCGCCGTTGAGGTGGCTTGAGTTGGGGATAGTTGAGAAATTGTTGGCTTATTTCTCGCCATTGAGTGCGATCGCTTACTGACAGCACCATGACAGGCTGATTCAACGTCTGGTGTAAAAATTCACTAAAACTGAACTGTTTACCTCTTCGATCAACAAAGCCCCCGTCTACCTCATAGGACAAGGCATTTTTCAATTGTCCCCAGTTCGGCAGATGATCTATTTTATTAACTTTATAGTTGTTTGGTACAAGCGGTAAGTTCAACGGACGAGCAAGCATCCACAATCCAGCAGGTAATCCAATCAAGTCGTCTTTCAAAAGTTGACCACTTTGCTGACAATCGGACAAAATTTTGTAAAGTCGGGAATTAGCTGTAGACTTCCATTCTTTAACTGCATTGATGATAAAATCCAGTTCGCTTCGGCGATTTTCTAAATGCTTGATTTGTGATTGTACACTTTGCTGATTGGCAAGGATATGCTGATAATTCTTTTTAGCTTCATTCAAAGATGCAGTATTCTGACGAAAAATTTCTACCATTTGTGCAACTTCTGACGTGGCTGTCGCTGCATCCTTAACGTCATTTAATACTATCCCCAACTGAGATATTTCAGTAGCCACAGTCTCTTGCAGCCAAACTGCCAGCCCAAAAGCACCATATGCAGGACGAACGAAACCAAGTTCGGTGGTTTGACTAATGGCTGTACGCACATTGGCGACAAAGTCTTCTACTAAAGCGTTGCCTTTTGTATATGCTTGAAGACGCGGTAAAAAATTTGTCACTTCGGGATCTTCCCAATTGACTCTCTTATCAGAACTGAGAAGATTTTCCAACCCTGCGATCAAAGATTCAATCTCGCTAATCTTTACGTCTATTTCTTGGTTGATTATTTCTTGCTTCCTACAGTTTTCTTCTAAGTTGAGTTTATCATCTTGAAGCTGCTTTTGATGCTGTTGAAACTCTTCCTCTTTTTCTAAGTAAGCAATAAATTGCTGTGATGGCGTCAGTAACTTTTGGAAAACCGACACATTTTCTTGATGCTTTGATAAACTCTTTTCACAGTCACCAGCAGTATTTTGCAGCCACGTACTAATGACGTTATCTTCTAAAAAAGCCTGTCCTTCTTCTTGAACTTTATCAGCTTTCCCCTTTCGCAGAGCACGGATAACGGGACTGTGAACTAAGCGACTGAGGGCATTATCTACGGCTAAATTTGCTTGTGAAGCGATGAGTGTCTTACCACCTCGAAGGGCGACTTGATAGCAAATTTCTGCAATTACTGTAGTTTTACCTGTACCGGGTGGTCCTTGAATGAGAACCATATCGGGGGCTGAAAGTACTGCTGCTACAGCAGCAATTTGGTCAGGATTCGCATCGCGTTTCAGTAAATCCTGCGGTTGCAGTTGAATAATTTTTCGCGGGACTCTTGCTTGAGAAGCATCGAATAAGAATTTACTCAAATAAGTATTCTGAGTGCGCCCCAATCGCAAGTTTTCCAAAGCTTTTTTCTTTTGATTGATTTGGTAGATATCACCAGCTGCCTCAAAATACAAAAATCCTTTATTGGGTAGTTGATAACGTCCTTGTGTGATTCGCTCAACCAAATCAACATCTAGCCTCAGACGAATTTTACTTTCTTTCGGGTCAACCTCTGTGATAGTCCCTAATCTGCATCCCCCGACCTTCGGCAATCCCCTTTTTAAAGGGGTGGGAGGCATATCGGAATCAAATAAGCTGATATCTTCATTCCGTGCCTGTTTAGCACGTTGCCAAAAATCATTTTCATCGAGATAATTTTCAGCAGATCCATCCAAGCTTGCCGATTCTACATCAATTTCAAAAGTAACTTGTTTGGTATTTGCACCGCCATTATGGCTGAGGAAGGAAACGCAAAATTGACGTGCTTTGGCAATGCGTTCTTCTATTTCTAAAAAGGTGTTCCAAACTTGTAGTTGATGTTCTGTAGGGATATGGCGATCGCTCCAAAATGGAAGTTTTTTCATCCGTTTGAGCGCTAACGCCGAAACTCCCACTCGAGGGTTTGGTAAAAGTCTTAAATAGCTGGGGAGACAAAATCCATCTTCTCTACCTCTTGGGAGTTCAACTAAACCTGCATCACATATCTTTAAGCCCCCTTCTCCATCTTCTGAACGTACTATAGCTAACAAACGTAAAGTTTTATCCCACTCCTTTAGCTTTGGAGGTAGTTCAAAATCATCTCGATCTGTGGCAATTATGAGTTCCCACATTTCTTCTTCTGAAGATCTTTGATTGACTTCCTTCCTGTGTACATAAAAAAATACTGGTGAGTCACCAATCAGATAAGACATCAAAGCTTGTATACCGTCTCTTTGCACCCAATCAGAATGTTTTTCGTTTATATTCTCTACATCACGAATTAACTTATCTATAGCTCGTTCGCTAACAAATCTGTACCCCCAATCTTCTATATGTTTTTTATTTGAAATAGTATAAATCGCCTTGACATCTGTGGATTGATGTGCTTTGACTACACCGATGATCTTAATATTTCTTATCCCGTCTTCTGCTTTTAAAAATAGAGAACCAGATAGAATTGTTCCGGATGGAATGTCTTTGGAATTGATGATAACGTGTAAATTCTGGATTCCAGGATAGAGATGTGTATCAGTACAAAGTAGCCAATCGACATCCGATGAAATTTTACCAGGTGTACCTACTTGCAGTTCCCAGGAACGTTCTACCTGACGATTTATTGGTATTTCTCCAAAGTCCAACACTGAGGGAATATCCCAACTTGCACTCTCCCATTGAACATTTGGTGCAACTCCAGTTAACTTCACAGATTTACAAATAGGAGAGGTATCCGTTGTTGCAGACAAAACAATTTCGCCAGTGTCTCCTCCTACAGTTCGAGCGATCGCCAGATTTTCCAGTCTGACTCCAGGGACTTTCACAACCAAAGCCGGTTCATCAACTGCAAAAATGACTGTATCCGCACCAGTACCGCAAATTGTAATCGGGCGATCAATAGTAAATGGTCCCTTATATTCTCCTGACTTCAAACTGCAAACCGAACCATCTCGAACAATTTGTAGCAATTCAACAAAATTCTCAGGTTCAGCTTGAAAGGATGACATATTTGCTTTTAATCTTTGTTTATAGTTCTCAGGGATACTACTTAATACCCCATATATTTTAACCTATTACTGCTTTTAACTCTATCCGTCCGCACATCGTTTCTTTTCTTTAACCTTAGCCATTAAGGTTTCATTAAATTTCTTCCTAATGAAAGTATTAAAAAATACATTAAATATTTTTAGTTTCAACAGGGGTGATTTTAGATAAGCTGAGGAAAGTTCACATCCATTTGGAGAAATCCGAATGCCTTTTAGCGTTACTAGTTCACTCTAGGCGTTTGCCTATTATTTGCACTCTTCGATTTAATTTGCGGAAAGTGAACTCTTGTTCTGAAACAACTGAGGAGATATTTTTTGGTAACTATTAAGTGTAGAAATGTAATCTTTTCTAATATTCAAGCGATTTTGTTTGATAAAAACGGCACATTGGAAGATTCAGAAGGTTATTTGCGATCACTTGCCCAAAAAAGCGCACGGATAGTAGACGCTCAAATTCCGGGAACTGGGGAACCACTATTAATGGCATTTGGGGTTAATGGCAAGACTCTCGATCCTGCCGGATTAATCGCAGTCGCGAGTCGTCGTGAAACAGAAGTCGCAATAGCAGCATATGTTGCGGAAAGTGGACGGGGGTGGTTTGAATCGTTAGCGATCGCCCGTCAAGCTTTGGCAGATGCCGACAAATACATTGGTACGACTCCAGCACCTTTGTATGTTGGTAGTGTGGAAGTCCTCAAAAACCTTTCGCAAGCTGGATTGAAAATTGGTATTCTTTCAGCAGCAACAACATTAGAAGTACGTACTTTTGTCAATCATCATAAGTTAAATGATTACTTTCAATTACTTATGGGTGTCGATGAAGGACCAAGTAAACCAGATCCAGTTTTATTTTTGCAAGCTTGCGAGTCATTGGGCGTAGAACCTAACGCCACACTGATGGTAGGAGATTCTGTAGGTGATATGCAAATGGCACGCAACGCCAAAGCCGCAGGTTGCATTGGTATTACCTGGATAAACAAGTCAGAGAATGTTCGAGGTGCGGATGTGGCTATCACCCAACTTGATGAAATTCAAATTGCTGATTAATGAATATGAACTTAATTTTGCACAGGTACTTACCTATTATCTTCAAACTCTAATAGGCCGATCACAAACTCTACTCATTCTTGGCTTCTTGGCTTCTAAAGCCCTTCGGGCATGGCTTCGCTAAGGCGGTTCCATAAATTAAGCAGAGTGGCAACTTTTGCGCAAGTCATATCTAAAATAGACATAGCTAGACTTAAAAACCAATGAATATCAACATTGTTTTACCCGATGAGGTACGCGTTTATGTTGAGGCACAGGTGACGGCAGGTGCTTACAGTAACATCAGCGAATATTTCTTAGATTTGGTGCAGCAAGACCAAAAACACAAGGCACAAGACAAGTTAGAGGCGCTATTACGCGAAGGAATTGATTCCGCTTCTCAGGAAGTGACACCAGAGTATTGGCAAAATTTGCGGGAATCAGTCTTGAGTCAGAATAATTCAGGGACAACGGACGACGCGTGAATTATCGGTTGATTGTCAAAGATCGGGCGACACAAGATTTGCGACAACAGGCAAATTATATTTTGGTAAATGGCAATGCAGATGCGGCGGAAGCAACGTTTACCCAGTTGGCAAAGACTCCCAGCATGGGAAAGGTGACGCAATTGGCGGTATTGAAATTAGGCGAAGTCCGACAATGGCGCATTAAGAATTTCAAGGATTATCTGATTTTCTATCGCATTCAAGATGCCACCGTTGATATTCGAGAGAGTATTTCATGGAGCCAGAGATTTGGCAGATGTACTCACTGACTTGGACGAAGAGTTTTAAAAATAATTGTCTCTAGTTTGTAGTTGCGCTTTAGCGCTGAAGCGCAACTACGAACCAAAAGGCTGAAACGTTGTTGTACTATCGACAAATGACAGGCAAGAACAAAATTTGCCGATTATAACTGAGGAACGTATTGTTGCTTTTCTGGCACATCAGTGTACTCAGCAACAATCTGACGGAATTCGTTACCATCAATGCTTTCTTTTTCAACAAGCAGATCTACCAAACGATCCATTACAGTACGATTGTCACGCATAATCCGCTTTGCTGTTTCGTAGCATTCTTCCACAATAGTGCGGACTTGGGAATCGATCCGAGCGGCGATGGACTCTGAATATTCAGAGCGCGTCATCCAGTCACGACCTAAGAACACTTCTCCTGTCTGACTTTCTAAGGACAGGGGACCTAAATTAGACATCCCAAACCGGGTTACCATTTGGCGTGCCATGTTAGTCACCTGTTGCAAGTCGTTACCAGCACCTGTAGTGACTTCCGCATTTCCAAAGATAATATCTTCCGCAGCACGACCGCCCAAAGCACCTGTAATTCTTGCTTTCAACTGAGAACGCGAAATTAACCCTTGATCTTCATCTGGCGTAAACCAAGTCAAACCCTGAGCTTGTCCTCGTGGAATCAAGGTCACTTTCTGTACAGGATCGTGGTCTTTGACGAGTGTACCTATCAAAGCGTGTCCAACTTCGTGATAGGCAATCAAGCGCTTGCTTTTGCTATCGACTAGGGGAGTTCCTTCCATACCAGCGACTACCCTATCTACAGCGTCATCAATTTCTGTTAGGGTGACTGCTTCTTTGCGCCGACGCGCTGTCAAAATCGCAGCTTCGTTCAGCAGGTTGGCTAAGTCGGCTCCTGTAAAACCAGGAGTGCGGCGGGCGATCGCGTCCAAGGAAACGCTCTTATCTAGTTTCTTGTTACGGGCGTGAACTTTAAGAATTTCCAAACGTCCTTTGATGTCTGGTGCATCTACCATGATCTGTCTGTCGAAACGACCGGGACGTAGTAATGCTGCGTCTAATACGTCGGGACGGTTGGTAGCGGCAATAATAATGATGCCAGTGTTACCTTCAAAACCGTCCATTTCGGTGAGCAATTGGTTGAGGGTTTGTTCCCTTTCATCATTACCCCCGCCAATGCCAGCACCTCTTTGTCTACCAACAGCGTCAATTTCATCAATGAAGATGATGCATGGGGCGTTGTCTTTAGCTTTCTTAAAGAGGTCGCGCACGCGGGATGCACCGACACCGACAAACATTTCCACAAATTCCGAACCTGAGATGCTGAAGAAAGGTACACCAGCTTCACCAGCGATCGCTTTTGCTAGCAAAGTTTTCCCGGTTCCTGGAGGTCCAATTAGTAGCACTCCTTTAGGAATGCGTGCGCCAACTGCGGTAAACTTTTCTGGTTGTTTCAGGAAGGTGACAACTTCTTGTAGCTCTTCTTTCGCTTCTTCGATACCTGCTACGTCGTCAAATTTCACTCCAGTTTTTGCCTCCATTTGGAAGCGTGCTTTGGATTTGCCAAAGTTCATCGCTTGACCAGGACCACCTGGAAGATTACTTGAACGACGGAACAAAAAGAACAGTCCGGTAATCAATAATATCGGGAAAATCAGGTTACCTAAGAGTCCCCAGATTGCTCCATCGTTCCGCATGGGATGGGCATCAAAACTCACTCCTTTTTCTTTGAGCTTGCTAATCAGTTCGGGAGCGTTAATAGGCAAATCCACCCGTACTCTTTGTACGCGGTTGTCGAGGTCGCGATCAACGGCTTGCACAATTGCTGTCCTACCGCCTTCATAAAGATCCACACTGGTGACTCGGTCGGCATCTAGGTATTCTAGAAAGCGACCGTAGGTCATCCGAGTATTGGCAGCATTCTTACTCATGTCTGATGGGACATTAGCAAATGCTCCTTGCCAAAAGAAAAAGCCAATTACCAAAGCTGGCAATGTCCAAAGTATTAGGACTTTCCAGGAGAATTTCATTTTATTTTGCCTCTAGATGCATATACGATAAATTCATTCAGTTGCAGTAGCAGCCTCGTACAGAGCTTTTAAATCGATGTCTATAACTGCATTTTTTATCTAAATGTGTGACTAAGAGAGTTTGACTAGCTATTTCTAGCGTCGGCAAACCAAAACAGCATTAAGAATCTTAATTAAATTTAACTTAATTTTGCTCCCTTGGACTATACCTAATGATTGGACTTCTGGCAAAAATCAATTTTTCTTAACCTTTGGCAGAGGGGGAAGGCTCTTTGAACAACCCTTGTACGTACATAATGGTTCTTATGTTTTACACTTACTCGTATCAGTATCTTGGATATTACGTCAAAGTTTCAATCCCACGTTTTTAAGGGTCGGAGTATAGCAGCATAGCTCAAATTATCACTTTGCTTTTGTAATTTCTAGGCTGTAGGGGAAATACCGCTCTTTTTTATACGAACCGACCCAAATTTTGTAAGTCCCAGGAAGCCATTCACCAACAATTCCTGGATTTTTCCCTTGAAAATCGTCATTGCACCAAGTACCGCCAGGACCAATTACAATTAGAGTCGTGTCATCTGGACTTTTCACTATCAAACTCAAGTAACCAAATTTACTAGTTAGTACCAAGGTGTGGTCTGGTCTCTCATCAAAAAATCCGACACATGGTCCTGTAGGAGTTTCAGATATACCAGCAATCTGCTTTCCAGTTATATTACCGCCACTCATACCGCGAACTGTCAGGGGGTCTGGAGAAAACCCATTTCCAATGGAAACATCTCCAAAAAGCATAAGTGAGGGTATCTTCTGAGCCTGTGCTGTGTCATTAGTTACTGATGCGATCGCTAGCGCTACTATCAATAATGATAATCTTATCCCTGAGTTTATCACTTTTGTCGGCATTCTGACTACATTATTTTCTCAGTGCTTTCAATGACACTAATTTTACATAATAAGTTCCCAAGCTGACGGTATTTAACTATGTGCAGTAGTCCCAGCCCAATACTCTAAAGGTTTTGAGTTGATGGAAGAAAATTTATTTGTGAGAGACGCGCGCGTTTTAACTGCATGCTTTATACTACATATATCGCGTCTCTACAGAAGTTATCAATCGTGCGACAACGCCGAATGAGAATCTTACACAACTTTGCTTGCTTTAAGCAAGCGCGATTTGTCCAAACTAATTTTATTGAGCAATAACCACGTTTGAATCAAATCTGGACCATGCATATCTCCAGTCAACGCTGCACGTAGCGATCGCATAACCAAGCCTTTTTTGACATTTTGCTCTTTGATGACTTGTTTAATAATATCTTGAGTCGTCGTTTCGCTCAGTTGTTGATGATTTTCTAGCACCGTGAGAATTGCTTTGAGAGTCTCAGCAGAACCTTGTTGCTGCAATTGTGTATTTGCCTCATCGCTAAATCCAACTGCTTCAGTGAAAAATAATTGACTCTGCTCTACGGCATCTTTCAAACGAGTTAGACTGGGCTGAATTAAAACCACGAGTTGCTCCAACCAAGCGCGATCGCGTCCTCCGGTAAATTGATACCCAGCTTCTTCCCAGTAAGGAATAATTAAATCCGTCAGCTTGTTTACGTCCATCCCGTGGAGATACTGACTGTTTAACCAATCCAACTTAGCCCAGTCAAACTTTGCACCTGCTTTGTTAACGCGTTCAAAGTTAAACTTTTGAGCTGCTTGTTCCAAAGTAAAAATTTCTTGAGTTGAGTCTGGAGGCGACCAACCCAACAATGTCATATAATTGACCAAAGCTTCGGAAACAAAGCCCATATGCTGAAAGTCGGAAATAGAAGTTACCCCATCCCGCTTAGAAAGTTTACGTCCCTCCTGATTTAATATCAGAGGCGTATGAGCAAACTCTGGCACTTCTGACTCGAGTGCTTCATACAGCAGAATTTGTTTAGCGGTGTTAGCTATGTGATCTTCTCCCCGGATCACGTGGGTTATCTGCATATCTATGTCATCAACCACTACTGCAAAATTGTACAGAGGCTGACCAATACTATTTAGTGCAGCGCGGGCGATTACCATATCACCACCTAAATCTCTCCCTCGCCAAATCATCTTCTCCCGCACTAAGTCGTTCCAGACAATTTCTCGCTCATCATCAATTTTGAAGCGAATCACAAAGCTACGTCCTTCAGATTGATACGCAGCTTCTTGATCTGGTGTTAAATCGCGGTGACGATTGTCATAGCGTGGAGCTTCACCTTTTGCGCTTTGTGCTTCTCGCAGCGCTTCTAGTTCTTCTGTGGTGGTATAGCAGCGATAGGCAAGTTTTTTGTCTATGAGCGTTTGTACTGCTGCTTGATAAAGTTCTAAACGTTTGCTTTGGAACAATGGCCCTTCATCCCAATGTAATCCCAACCAACGGAATCCCTGTAAGATATTTTCCGTATATTCGGGACGCGATCGCTCCAAGTCTGTATCTTCGATTCTCAATATAAATTTGCCACCGTGGTGGTGAGCGAATAGCCAATTAAATACAGCTGTCCTAGCTGTACCAATGTGTAAATTTCCAGTTGGACTAGGAGCAATACGGACTTTAACAGTCATTCTACTTTTTTGAATTTTGGATTTTACATTTTGGATTGACCCCACAGAAATTGCGGAGTACTTGAGAGTTGTGGATTTCCTACTTTAGATTTATTCCACATATAAATCTCAACGCTTGTAAAAGTAAAGAATCAATCTCGGTAAACTCTCTCTTCCGTATAACACCCACTATCTTAACTTAGATTTTCAGGTAGTACTTTGCAGCTAGTACCCTAAAACAAAAAACCCAAGCACTTCTCTACGGGATCGACGGGGCTCGAACCCGCAACTTCCGCCGTGACAGGGCGGTGCTCTAACCAATTGAACTACGATCCCTCAACTGGCAACTTTCTTAGTATGACTATTCTTTTGAATATTGTCAAGGGGGTTCTTCAAATTTTTTTGATTGTTGTTGGAGAACCTTGTACTCGCATATTTTTTCTTCTTTTCACTACTGCACTTGTTGTCTAATTTGTCAATGCGTAAGTCCTGAAAGCATAAGCGACTTTAACTTTAATACCTTGACTACTCAGGTACGCGCGGCTCAACACTATGATTCGCTATGGAGCGTATTGATGTAAAACTCGCGTTTCTAGAGTACTCTCTCCCAAAGTCTTCTCAAAGTTGTTTCGGGTCGTACCTTCTGTGCCAGTCAGTCAGTAGGTTTTTAAATTTTGTACTGATATTGTTAATTTACCACTATTTTCATAAATTTCGTTTTTTTGTATAATATTTTACTTGCATTTATTTAGCTATAAATTTAAAAAACAATTTAGCTAGCCAAGTTTTTAGACTTGGTTTTCTATTTGTTTGATTTGCAGTTAGCTTATGGAGTATTTCTGGTTTGAGCTTTTCGTATTGTGCGTTCAGAATTTTTTTGCTTTCTTCAAAAGAAATATTACTATGTGATTCTTGGCTTAATTTTAACCAGTTCGCAAGTGAGGAGCGTTGTTCAGCAGAAAGAGTTAAAGTCATTACGCGAGTGCAATGCGTAGGTTCTTCTAAAGTAAATAAAAGTAGGTGATAGTAGCCAATATCTGCTAGATATTTGACTATGTTTTGCCCTCTCTCTTCTTTTATATCTAAAAAATAAGATAGCCAACGTGTAATATCAAGCTTCTCATCACATAACACTGTTATCCATAACAGCATGGGGTAGACATCCTCTGCGTGGATAAATTCAGTGGTATCTGTCTTACTTAAAAATTTTGCTATTTCTTTCTGAGGTAACATTGCCCAGAAAGTTGGTATAGTTCCTTGAGGAGTGTATAGTAAATTAGGAAAGCAAATTGGTGCAATTGGTTTATTCTGAGGCCATATTTGCTGCAAACAAGCTTTTTCAGATAATGAAGTGAAAGCGAATAATTGTAATTGAGAAGGATTTTGAAAGTTGCTTATATCTGGAGTAGTGCTATCCAGTTTCTGCTGAACATTTTCCAAAACTGTTAATATTTGATTTAAATTCTGAGGACGAGCGTTTACATCTTTTGCTAAACAACTCATCACTAGTTTTTTTATTTCTGGCGGAATTTGTAAATGGGGAATAATATCTTCAAACAAAGGTGGAGTTTGAAAGCGATGAGCTTGATACCAATTGCTGAAAGAGTTACTTTGTGTTTGAAAGGGATGTTTCCCAGTAAGCATCTCATACATTATCGTTCCTAAACTGTAAATATCAGAGCGCATATCCAGTAGTTTACATCCTTCCATATATTCTGGAGAATAGTAAGGTAAACTACTAGCAAACTCCGTCAGATTCATTCCATAAATATCTGTTAAAAACTTGGCAATACCAAAATCAAGAATTTTTACTATCTCCCGTTTGTCTGCATCCTCTATAATAAAAATATTTTCTGGTTTAATATCACGATGAACAACCGGAAAATTTTCTCCTTTAATACTAATACCTTGATGAGCACACTGGAGACC
>JAQYWP010000884.1 GCA_029379285.1 Rhizonema sp. PD38 | reverse complement strand
CCACCAATCGAATCTATTCCAGATTGGGTTTACTCTGACATGGCAACCAATCAAGCTCAAATCCTTTCACGAGTTGACCGAGAAATTATGCTGGAGAATT
Organism: Rhizonema sp. PD38; assembly: GCA_029379285.1. Classification (GTDB taxonomy): domain Bacteria; phylum Cyanobacteriota; class Cyanobacteriia; order Cyanobacteriales; family Nostocaceae; genus Rhizonema. The sequence continues at coordinate 3,979 of JAQYWP010000884.1, read as the reverse complement.
TTTTACGCAACCATCTCATGCCTAAAATTTTATCAAAAGCTTATAAACGAAACTAACGGTATCGTATTCTTGTCAACTCCACATGGTGGTTCTTCATTAGCTAATCCTATAACAAGGTTGATAATTCTTCCAATTGGAGTAAACGTTGCAGAACTTCAAAGAAATCTAAGTGAATTAAGGCACTTGAACCAATGGTTTCAAGACAATGTTCTGAAATTAAAAATTGGTATAGAGGTTTACTATGAAGAGAAAAGTATTTTTAATATTTTAGTTGTAGATCGCGACAGTGCAGATCCAAATATCCCAGGAGTAAGACCTACAGGAGTATCAGAGGATCACAATTCCATTGCTAAGCCTAAATCAAGAAAAGCGTTAGTTTATGCTGGGACAAAAGATTTCATTGAAAGCCTTTTGAGTGAAGGTTCGGAGGAGCAAAGCATTGATATTAATCAACTTGTGCAATCTTGTCGTAAAAAGGCAGAACCTGATATAAAAGAACGCTGCGGTACAATGCGCGTGCTGGACATGACCCAAGCCATTGGATTGGATAGCATTTACACTACTGTCAACATCCTAGAGCAAATTACTACAAAAACGCGATTGACAATTGATGAACTACTACAAGGCGACAACTTAGAGGAATTTGACCATTCAAAATTTAGCAGATTAGCCCAAAAGCGAGTAGCGGGATTGGATGCAGTGAAAAAATATCATAAGCTCGTGGTGTTAGGTAAACCAGGAGCAGGGAAGACTACGTTTTTAAAGTACCTAGCAATGCAGTGCATTGAAGGGTCGTTTCACAATGAGCGCTTTCCGATTTTTATCACTCTCAAGAATTTTGCAGAAGCTCGCGAAAAGCCAAATATGCTTCAGCACATTACCCAACGATTATCTGACTATGATTTAACAGATGCTGATGTGAAAGCAAAGCGACTGTTAAAACAAGGCAAGGTATTGGTTCTGCTAGATGGGCTGGATGAAGTACGGGAAGAAGATACCAAGAGGGTTTTAGATCAAGTTCAAGAATTTTCTTACCTGTTTCCTAAAAATCAGTTTATCATCACCTGTCGAATTGCTGCCAAGGAATATACGTTTCAAGGGTTTACTGAAGTCGAAGTCGCAGATTTCAACCCCTAGCAAATAGCCACTTTTGCTAAAAACTGGTTTCAACATAAAAACGACCCAGTTAAAGGTAAGCGTTTCATGGAGAAATTGAAAGAGAATAAACCAATTCAAGAACTCGCAGCAAATCCCCTATTACTAACCCTGTTGTGTTTGGTATTTGGTGAAGCTGGAGATTTTCCGGTCAAACGTTCTGAACTTTACACCGAAGGTGTAAATGTGTTTTTGAAAAAATGGGATGTTGGGCGTAACATTGAGCGAGATCAAATATACAAAGAATTGTCTTTGCAAGGCAAAGAAAACTTACTCTCGCACATTGCTTTGACCACCTTCGAGCAGAAAAACTATTTCTTTAAGAAAAAGACGGTTGAAGAATATATTACTGATTTTATCCGCAACCTACGTAATGCTCGTATTGCATCAGAAGAATTAGAACTAGACAGTGAAGCCATTTTGAAATCAATTGAAGCGCAACATGGATTGCTAGTAGCACGAGCAACGGGTATCTACTCCTTTTCTCACCTAACATTTCACGAGTATTTCACTGCTAGGGAAATTAAAGAAACGTCTGCTTGGTCAAGATTGGCAGATCATGTCACCGAAAAGCGTTGGCGAGAGGTCTTTCTGTTGACTACAGGACTGATGCGGAGTGCCGATGAGCTATTGAAGTTAATGAAGCAACGAACTGATGAACTTCTAGCACTAGATGAGAAGTTACAGCAGTTCCTCACTTGGGTTAAAGAAAAATCTGATTCTGTAGAAGCGCCTTATAAACGTGCTGCTGTTCGAGCCTTTTACCTCGACCGAGCCCTCGACCGAGACCCAGAGTTAAAGCGATCGCTCCAACAACTCAAAGACCAACTGTCCAACCCAAAAAACAAAAAAACATCCGGACAGTGGTGGCAGCAAAACGGTGAAGCTTGGACTGAACAACTTAGAACCGTAATGATTGAGCATCGCAACATTGGTCATGACTGGCAGTTCAGCGATGAACAAAGAGAATTGTTGAAGCAGTACTACGATGCTAATAAGCTACTGGTTGATTGCCTCAATAGTGACTGTTACGTTAGCCGCGAAGTGAGACAGGAGATTGAAGATAAATTACTGCTGCCAGCATTTAAGGAAAGCAACTAAAAATATTACGGACAATTTTCCGTAAGGTTGTTTGAATGAATTGACTCTCTATCACGTTATAATTACCAGATGTGAACATGCATTTCGTAGATCTATAAGGTGGTTTGGCGTGTAGTTCAATCGAGTTCCATGCCGCCTTGATACCGCTGCTGTCTTTGCTCCAAATGTTTGGCTTTCAACACTGCATCTATTTTGTCGAATCTGTCCCAATCTTTCTGAATAAAGCCATGAAATGACGTGCTTTCCAGTTCCTTTAAGGAAATAGAAGCAATCTGCTCTCCACTTTTTCGCATCACTAGAAGAGTTTCAAGAGCAAGCTCCAAATCATAATGTTGACCTTTAATTTGGTTAGGTTGCCCCTGACGCTGCCATAGTAGTCGAATAGTCGCCCCGATTTTGTCAGCATACTCCTGTGAGATTGAAGCTTGGAGTACATTACTCTCGGTAGCTGCATCTTCCTCTAAAGTATCATTATCACTGACTGAATCATTGCCGTTACTGTTTTCTGCTATAGTCTCATAGCGATCGCCAATGGTAGTCGGAATTGTTGCAGCAACTTCATTATCTGGCGGTGCTTTGAGGTTTGATTGTGAATCAGTGTGAATGACGGCTTTCTGGTTATCTATATTTTCTGGTTCGACTGGAGCGATCGCCATCGGTAGTCCTTGCTCTATCCCCAACAGCCGATTTACCTGTTCCATTCTCTGTTGCTCAAGCTGTTTGGTTTGGCGATAACGTCTCAGCCGTTCAATGTAGCTGTCATTAATAACATGTCCTTCATTGCTATAATCCACAATGGTTTCAATCAACCGATTGTCCCATTCTGGGTTGTAGTCCACACCCAAGTTCTGTAATCCCTCAAAACTGTACTGTTCACCCAAGTTGCTACTATTCGTAGAAATTCCATCAATTTCATAAGAAATCCCCGTAGCCAAGCCGTGAGTACTAAATTCCACTTTTACCTTCACACCAGTTGAGTACAACTTGGCAATCATCTCTGGCATTGACGGATAATCCGCCGCTGCTGCATTGATTGAAAGTTTCAGTTTTTCAAAGATGCTGGGTGAAGCAACAGAGTCGAGTAATGCTGCTGGTACTGTTAGCTCCTGAGGCTGAGTTTGCTTTGACTCCAAGGGATGCGTCGGTGATGGTACTCCTGTCGGTGCAACTGTGGCGATCGCTCTATGTACTACTGGTGGCATCACTGGTGCGGTAAGTCGTTGAAAGTCATCACCAGTGGCAGTCAGTGTTTCTTCTCTTTCACGCCACCAGAGCCAATTTTGTAGGTGTTCTATTCGTGCATCATCAATTACACGCCCTCTAGTAAAGCTTTCCTGTAAGCTTTCGATCACAGGTTTGTCGCGTGAGTGGTCGTAGGATACGCCCAAGTGCTTCTGCAAGGAGTTGAACGTAAAAACCTTACCTAAGTCATTCCCCGCAAAGTGTTCTTCTCCAATGCCGTAACTGATACCTTTGACTTTACCTGTGCGGGTATATTTGACATCTACTTTTATGTTGTCTTTCAGGAGTCGAGCAGCAAGCACGGGCATCGCTGGTTTATCGGCAGCGGCTGTTAAAATTGCTGTTTGCAGTTGTTGAATAATGCTAGGAGTTCCCGTCTGTTGCTCTTTGTCCCTCTGTTTCGGATATGCTTTCTTTCGCTCCACAGACCAACTGGATGGTTGGATGATTAAATCATATTGTTGTTCAATTTGACGCAGGA
>JAQYWP010000883.1 GCA_029379285.1 Rhizonema sp. PD38 | reverse complement strand
ATACATTTTGGCAGTTTTTGACCCCTCTTTTTTCAATCTTGGTGAGAAATCCGGGTAATCCCCTTCTGACAACGATTTGGCTGAGCTAAACGCAATTACTAAACGTGAAGTGCAACAGATAGATGTTTGGTTCATACCAGATAAAACAACACCAGATGCAGTACTATTAAGATTGTGAAGGCTTTGGGAGCGCGCTATCGTATTGGCGGTTAACTGTTAACAGGAGTTTTAGTCAAGCAACAGCGATGCTCATGAACGGCTGCTAACAAATTAGCAGAAATTATTGTAGATAATATTTCCTGGTTCAAACTCGAAAATATAAAACTGAAGATGAGCAATGTCCGTGTTTTGTGCCTGGGTGAGATTTTGTTTGATTGTTTAGCCGATCAATTAGGGCGATCGCTTGAAGAAGTTGAGTCTTGGACTCCCTATCCAGGTGGAGCACCAGCTAACGTAGCCTGTGCTTCAGTAAAGCTGGGAACACCAGCCGGATTTATCGGCGCTGTGGGTGAAGATGAACCAGGAAATGCCCTGGTAAATCTATTGCAATTCGTTGGTGTTGACACAAAGGGAGTGCAACGCCATGCCACTGCACCAACAAGACAAGTTTATGTTGTCAGAAGCATGTCTGGCGAGCGCAGCTTCGCCGGATTTGGCGATCGCGATACCGCTGAATTTGCTGATACTCAATTGAAACCCGAGCTATTGCCGCAGTCGCTGTTTCAATCGGCAGATTTTCTCGTTTTGGGTACTCTAGAATTAGCTTATCCAGAAAGCGAACGTGCTACTCACCGCGCCCTCAAACTAGCAGAACAGTTCGATCTGAAGATTTTACTGGATGTCAACTGGCGTCCTGTTTTCTGGAACGATCCTGACTTGGCTTTGCCAAAAATTCGCGAAATATTTAAATATATTGATTTTATTAAACTGTCAAAAGAAGAAGCTGAGTTAATATTTGACACAACAGATCCTGGTGCAATTAACTACCGATTGAATTCGGTTGAAGGAGTACTGGTGACAGATGGAGATCAAGGTTGTGCATACTGCTTGGGTGAAAATGAAGGGCATCTGCCTGCCTTTTCTGTGCCTGTCATTGATACGACTGGAGCTGGGGATACGTTTTTGGCTGGCTTCATCCATCAGGTATGTCAAAATGGTATTGCAGGCTTGAGAGATCCACACACAGCCAAAAAAATTGTCACTTACGCTTGTGCCTCAGGAGCGCTAAATACTATCAAACCTGGAGCGATCGCCTCCCAACCAACCGATGCCGAAGTACTAGCTTTCTTAGAAAAGCAGTCCTAAGATCTATCGTTCTGAGTCCTAAGTATAAAAACAATTTTTTACCTAAAAAGAACGGGAAGTTGAAAGCCACCAAGTCTGAAGCTCGCCGGACAGAAGATTCTGTCCGGCAGACTTCTTTACTACGTCATATAGCAATCCTAAATCATTTGTAAAATTCTCTCTTCTATCTTTTCTTGGCTCTCTTGGCGTTTTGGCGGTTAATAATTTTACAACTCAAATAGGACTGCTATAGTAGTAAAGACGGTTTTTAAATGGTGGATGAAAACGTAAAGCTCGCCGGGGGAAGCTTCCCCCGGCAGACTTTACGACGCAGGTAGTTTCAACTACCTGCGAATGTGCTAGAGTAAGTAAGTCAGACAAGACGTTAAAACCTACCCCCGGACTGGGGGAAAGTAGACGCCCAAAACTCGAATCGCAAAAGACGAAAGGAAATAACACTCCGCCCAAGTGGCAAAAGGGGTGTGCCTGGGAACCGAATGGCACTAAGTTAAGGGTTGAGACTGACGCGGAGAGGGGAGAAAGGGGGACGCGGAGATACAATTTTCCCCGCGTCCCGGCGTCCCGGCGTCTCCGTGTCAGCCCCTTTTTAGGTTTTCTTCGCGCCATTCGCCTGGGAACCCGATATCTAAGGCAGTGCCTGAAACCGGGATACAAGAGTCAATAGACCGAAAACTCTTAAGAATCTCCCATCTAGAAGATGGGAGAGTGTCAATTAGGACTAAACATATGTTCAAAGCTTACGCAACTGGCACAAAGGGCGGGCGAAACTTCGCCCTGCCACGCGGTACTTTACTATGTGGCACGAAGAACAGATCCCTGATTTTAGCGTTACAAACATGCTAATCAGCTGGCTTCAAGTCGATGGCGCAAAAAGCACCATTGTTAACACGGTTGTAACTGTTGTTATGACACCAATAAGAAGCCAGAAGTCAGAAGACAGGAGTCAGTAGGGGAGAGTACATACCTAGACTCAGTTTAAATCGCAGTTTGAAACTGTCCGGTTATTTCTACCGCACTGTACTTGGCTTTTACTAGTATCATCGTTCACTTATGGGACTACGGTTGTGGTATCACTACCACAACCAACAACTGATGACACTATTTGAAACTTGCAACAGTGCTAATTAATTTCTGTTTGCGATGCAGCATTAAACTTGCACCAAAAGCACCAAAAGCTAATAGACTGAGTGCAGAAGAAGGCTCCTGCACTTTTGTTGCATTTGAGCGCTCTAAAGTAAGGTTGCCTAAAGCAAAGTATGCTGGAGTATTCAAACCAAAGGAACCGACATCTGACGAGGTGAGTGCGAAAGATAGTCTTGTGGCTTGCTTCAAACCAGACAAATCCACTGGCTGCCATGTATTGACGATATAGTCTTGTGAATTGTCTACGAAACGATAGTCTGCCAGATAAAAATCGACGATCCCGACAGGCGCATTTGCAGCATCAAGACCCGTGATGGTTAACAGGAAAAAGTCAGGGTCGTTGCCGCTTGTGCCACCAAACTTTTTGGCGAACTGGTCGCCGTTTAGTATTGATAAGACAGCATAAGTTGTGTTGGTAATTTGAGCCGACTTGACGCTAAAGTCTGTCGGCAAATCAATATAGGCACTACCTGGGTTGAACGTAAAGGCTACACCATAGTTGCTTGAGCCATCGAATCCCCCTCCAGTGTAAGCACTATATTGATTAAGAAATCCTGGGGTAGTTTTATCTGTCGTGTTGGAATAAGACCAGCCAGACCAACTACCAAACGTTGGGTTATAGCTATTATTGAAAAACGCACCTCGGCTCTTAAACCCGTTTGCGCCATCGGAACCGTTGTAGAAAGATTCCTCTGGGAGGTTTAAGTCCTTAAAGTCAACAACGACCTGTTGAGCTAATACTGATGGTGAAGTAACGGTTACCAGACCTATTGACAACAGGCAAGACAGAAAATTTATTTTCATTAATGGTTCTCCACAAAAGCTTGACTAAAATTCAACAGCTATGGACTTGAAGCCACAGAGCCGATCAATGTAATGGATGTTACAACAAATCTATTAATTTCTATATATTAACCGCTATTCCGCAAATCTAGTTTGATTCTCAAGTAGTTTTATGGTCGTATAGCTTGAAATGTTCTTTGAGTAAGCAATTTCGACTTTTTAAGCTGATTTATGTTTCTTGGAGATTGTTGAGACTATTCTCAATTATTTCGCTTCTATTCTGCTTTTACAGTGGAGTGCGACCAATTCCATATTTTTGTTGTAATTTTAATAAAGGAATTTTTTGAAAATTTTCTTGAGTTGTGTCTATATTGTGCTTAAGGCGTAATTTTGAATCTAGAATTTTAAATTCGGAGCGAAGCGACGTGACCCAATGCTCACCCACTACACCTGAATTCTCTGTAATCCGCATCTTGATCGCTGAGCGATTCTCTAGAACACCGAGTAATCAAGGGCAATCATCAATTGAGCGTCAAGTGTGGGGAGAACAAGAAATTAGTGCTGAAATAGTGACGCCCAACCAGGCTTAGTCAAAATTAGGAAAGTATGTAAATGGAAGCTTTAGAAATTGTCAAGCCGCCAAGGGCGGCAAGGCAGAAGGCAGCTATGCTGAGGGCAGCTATGTAATCCCCATAACGCTCATTTAGGGGCTTGAAGCATGGACGTAGTATTTCTTGCGAAGCTCGCCGGGGGAAGCTTCCGCCCCCAAGACTTCGCGCGCTATGCATCTCGAAATACATATTTTCAAAGTTCCATAAATAAATTTAGGGGCTTGGAAAGAAAGTGGCAGAGGGCTT
>JAQYWP010000882.1 GCA_029379285.1 Rhizonema sp. PD38 | reverse complement strand
GATTATTAATTATGACAGGAAAAGGACAGGGATTTGGCTTTGGCTTGGGAAAAATGAAAGAACTGGCTGAGGCATTTAAAAAAGCACAGCAAGTTCAAGAAGGCGCAAAGCGACTCCAAGAAGAACTGGAGCAAATGGAGATTCTCGGGGAATCAGGTGGTGGTTTGATCAAGGTGATTGTCAGTGGTAACCAAGAACCCAAGCGAGTGGAAATTTCTCCTAATGCGCTGAATGAAGGAGCAGAAGTACTTTCCGATCTTTTAACAGCAGCAATGAAAGACGCTTACAATAAGTCCACAGCAACCATGCGGGAACGCATGGAAGAATTAACCAGTGGGCTAGAACTTCCAGGAATGTAGTTAGTATTCAACAGTCATTTGTCATTTGTCATTAGTCTCATACTAAAGACAAAAGACAAAGGACAAAGGATTTTTATGACTTACAAGCTGCTGTTCGTTTGTCTGGGGAACATCTGCCGTTCTCCAGCAGCAGAAAATATCATGAAACATTTAATCGAGCAGGCAGAGTTTAGCGATAGGTTCGCCAAGAGCATTGTCTGCGACTCTGCAGGGACATCTAGTTATCACATAGGTAGCTCACCTGATCGACGCATGAGTGCCACAGCTGCTAAAAAGCTGGGAATCAAATTGCATGGTCGTGCCCGTCAGTTTAAAAAGTCTGACTTTCATGACTTTGATTTGATTTTAGCTATGGATCAAGACAATTATCAAGATATTCTCCTTCTTGACCCCACTGGACAATATCAAACAAAAGTGCGCTTGATGTGTGACTTTTGCTCCAAACACACTCTCAAGGAAGTTCCAGATCCTTACTATGGTGGTTCAGAGGGATTTAATCAAGTCATCGATCTACTGGTTGATGCTTGTGAGGGTTTGCTGACATACCTTCGTAGTCTTGAAGAGTTCTGAGGAGCCAGGGCCGTGCGGACACATACAAAAACATTTCTCCGGTTTCAGGTAAACTAAAACCGGAGAAATGTTTTTGATTTCGTAATGTTCTTAGTCAGGACTTACGCAACTGGCACATTTTTATTCAAACTGTCACATGAAAAGAATTTGGAGATAACGTTTATAAATCAATCCTTACAAGGATTTACCTCAATTTGAGATATATGTGCCAGTTGAACTTATATTGTGACGCTTGCGTAAGTCCTAATAGTCCTAAGAACTAAGTACTGTGTTCTCTATCAGTAAAATTTCAAACCGCAGCTTGAAACTCTCCGATCATTTTGACTTCTGGTTCTAACCTAATTGACCAATGTTCCTGCACTTGGTTTTGGATGTAATTAATTAACTTGAAAATATCACCAGCACAAGCGCCACCACAATTGACAATAAAATTAGCATGGCGTTGTGCGACTTGCGCTTTGCCAATTTTGTAGCCTTTTAGACCTGTTTGTTCTATTAACCAGCCAGCACTGTAAGGTTTAGGATTGCGAAATACACTGCCACAGCTAGGTAAGTGGTAAGGTTGGGTAGTCAGTCGATGCTCTTTGTGTTGCTTTGTTATTGCCACGACTTTTGCCGGATCTGCACCTGGCTGGAGTTGAAAAGTTGCTTGGGTGACGATGCGATCGCTTCTTTGCAGTAATGAGGTGCGGTAACTGTAACCCAACTGTTCACAATTGAGAGTTTCGATATTTCCATTCGCTGAAAGTATTTGGGCGCTGACTAAGATATCTGCGATACAGCTATTATGTGCCCCTGCATTCATCACTACAGCACCCCCGACAGTTCCAGGGATACCAACCGCCCACTCCAATCCTTGACACCCTTGGTTTGCTGCTTCCCATGCCAATGCTGGAATTGGTTCTCCTGCTGCTACAGTTAATAGACCTGTTTCCAAGTCAAAGTAAGTATGACGGAGATGACGAGTGACAATCACTAAACCGGGTATACCGCGATCGCTCACCAGTAAGTTAGAACCAGCACCCAATATTGTTACTGGTAACTCATATGTTTGAGCATACTTAATACTCGCTTGTAAACCTTCTATGTTTCGAGGAGCCGCACACCATTGAGCCGGACCACCCACTCTATAAGAAGTATAGCTTGCCAAAGAAACCTGAGACTTAATAACGCAATCAGTTCCAGGTAAATAAATTTTTTGGCTTTCTCCAGAGTCAGATGTTGCTTGTTTATCGTTAGTCAAGCCTGTAAGTGTGCAGACATTTGCCGATGCCTGATAAGTTGTCATATTTATTTGAATGAGTTGAATAAGGAAGTTTATCTACCGTCAAAATACGTTATGAGTACAAAGTCATGAAACTACTCCTAGACAGACACTTCGGCAGTCTGATAGTGTTACCTAAACTCTTGCAGGTGCAGTTGTACTCAGCTCGTTTAGTGTGACGATCACTTCTGGAATGATCTGATTTAAGTTTCCAGCTCCTAGAAATAGTGCTAAGTCACCAGAACGCAGCGTTTGCCGCAAAAAGTCGCACACTGAGGCTAAAGTTGGTTGATAAGTTACATGAGAGTGATGCTTGGCAACTTCACTCGTCAATTTTTCTCCACTGACTATCCCTAAATCTGCTTCGCCTGCACTATATATATCAGTGAGAACAACGACATCGGCATTACTAAAAGACAGAGAAAACTCCTCTAAAAAAGTTAGTGTCCGGCTGTAGCGATGAGGTTGAAAAATCGCCACCACTCTTTGCCCCGGTTTTGCTTGTAGTTTTGCAGCAGCAAGAGTTGCACGAATCTCGCTGGGGTGATGGGCGTAGTCATCAATGAAAGTAATGCCATTGACTTCACCCCGAAACTCAAAGCGACGTCTTGCACCTTCAAAAGTGGCAAGCCCCTTGGCAATTTCTCCAAATTCTAAGCCCAATATCCGACCGACAGCCACTGCTGCTAGGGCATTGCTAAGATTGTGCCTTCCCAGCAGCTGTAACTTTAACAAACCTAAGACTCGATCCCTTTCCCATACAAGAGCCGTGGTTCCATCAGCACGATTGTCAATATTTGTGACGGTGTAGTCAGCTCCAGTCTCAGAGTACAAACTATAGCTGATTGTTGGTTTGAGGCGATCACGTACCGTGGTGCAGTCAATGCTACCTATCAACATTTTACAGTTTTGGGCGAATGTATTGAAGGTATCAATTACTTCCTCTAATGTGCCGTAGTGGTCAGGATGATCCAGCTCTATATTAGTGACAATCCCAATTTCAGGGACGTGTTTTACCAAGGAACCATCTGATTCATCTGCCTCTGCTACTAAATACCGACTTTCTCCTTGTCGGGCATTGCCAGACCACGCATTAACTTCTCCTCCGACTATAATTGTTGGGTCTACATCTGCTTTTAGTAGCATATAACCAATCATGCTACTCGTTGTCGTTTTCCCATGTGTTCCTGCCACAGCTATACTGTAATACTCAGCAATTAAAGCGGATAGTACATCAGAACGATGAAAAATTTGACATCCCAATTCTACCGCCGCTTTATATTCCAAATTATTTTTATTTATTGCTGTTGAACAAATGACTTGGGGTAATGTTCCCTTAATAACAGCAGGTAATTTTTCTTGGGTGTTTAATGTTTTTTCATGAACTTGAGCATCAGAAAGAAAGAACTCAAGATTTCTTGCTTCTTGGCTATCAAAAACATGAACTCCTATAGATTCCAGGCGTCTTGTGATGTGATTCGGACGCAGATCCGAACCTGATATAGGCAAGTTACGCTTCGCCAGTACGTATGCTAAAGCAGACATACCTATACCACCAATTCCAATAAAATGGAATGGCTTTCCACTAAAGTCTACAGTATTTTTCATTTATTACTCCTCTTACACCACACCACACAATCATTGCAAATGACACGCGTATCATAACAGGTATTTTATTTTTCCCGATACTGCTGCTGTATCATCTATATACTTAATGAGTTAATTTTTCCTTTACTTGTTTTGCTTATTCAAAATAATTTTACCTTCGCTGGAGATTTTTTATCCCTAATACAGATATTATGATTATTCATAAAATTTCTGTATAATCTGGAAACAAATAGCTGTAATTGTAAACACATATTCTTGGCTGATTTGCTAGAGTAGGCTATCATGTTACAT
>JAQYWP010000881.1 GCA_029379285.1 Rhizonema sp. PD38 | reverse complement strand
CACTAATAGTTAATTCATGTTAAATGTATAAACACAGGCATAAATCAAAGCCTGATTTGTTCTCAGAAAACTAATTGCAATCATAAGAACATGACTTCAACCTTACAACAGCGCAGTAGCGCCAACGTATGGGATCGGTTCTGCGATTGGATCACAAGCACCGAAAACCGCCTTTATGTTGGCTGGTTCGGTGTATTGATGATTCCAACTCTGTTAGCCGCTACCATTTGCTTCTTGATCGCCTTTGTTGCTGCTCCTCCAGTAGACATTGATGGTATCCGTGAGCCTGTTGCAGGTTCATTGATTTACGGTAACAACATCATCTCCGGTGCAGTTGTTCCTTCATCCAACGCGATCGGCTTGCACTTCTACCCAATCTGGGAAGCTGCTTCCTTAGATGAGTGGTTGTATAACGGTGGTCCATACCAGTTGGTCGTATTCCACTTCTTGATCGGTTGCTTCTGCTACCTCGGTCGTCAGTGGGAATTGAGCTACCGCTTAGGTATGCGTCCTTGGATCTGTGTTGCTTACAGTGCTCCTTTGGCTTCTGCTGCAGCAGTATTCTTGATCTACCCCATCGGACAAGGTTCGTTCAGCGATGGCATGCCTTTGGGTATCAGCGGTACCTTCAACTTCATGATTGTGTTCCAAGCTGAACACAACATCTTGATGCACCCCTTCCACCAGTTAGGTGTAGCAGGTGTATTCGGTGGATCATTGTTCTGTGCAATGCACGGTTCACTCGTTACCTCTTCACTGGTACGTGAAACCACCGAAAACGAATCTTTAAACTATGGTTACAGATTCGGTCAAGAAGAAGAAACATACAACATTGTTGCCGCTCACGGTTACTTTGGTCGTCTAATCTTCCAATACGCTTCCTTCAACAACAGCCGTTCATTGCACTTCTTACTCGCAGCATGGCCCGTTGTTGGCATCTGGTTCACCGCATTAGGTGTAAGCACGATGGCGTTTAACCTCAACGGCTTCAACTTCAACTCCTCAGTACTTGATTCACAAGGTCGCGTAATCAATACTTGGGCAGACATCATCAACCGCGCTAACCTAGGTATGGAAGTAATGCACGAGCGCAACGCTCACAACTTCCCTCTAGACTTGGCTGCTGGTGTTGAAACTCCAGTTGCATTGAGCGCTCCTGCAATCAACGGTTAATCTTAAAATGTAGAGACGCGATATATCGCGTCTCCATAAATAAAAAAGCGTTCTCTGGAAACAGGGAACGCTTTTTTATTACGATCAAGAGCGGGTTTGCAGATTTGACACTCCGCCGCCTAACGTCCTCAAAGCTACAAGCACTGGCGTTGAGTTGGTATCTGAGATAAAAAAAACTTGGCATCATTCTAAACTGTCTCGAAAAGCTTTTGTGTCTCCACTACCTCTGTTCTGGATGAAACAAGGGTTGGACTCAATACGGTTCAGATAAGACTTTGACTCGTGAAGGCAAGGGGAGCTTTCTTGAGTAGAGAAGCAGGGGAGGCTTTGAACTAATTGTTCGTTAACTCTTTCCTCCCCTGCTCAAGAACTGCTTTCCCTGCCTAAGAATTGCCTGCCTCAACGAATAAATGCGTTAACTGAACGGTATTGGGGTTGGACTCAAAACCTAAAGAGTGAAAGTAATTACTGCTGCTGGAGTTAATGTCAACGCATTACTAACAGGGGAAATAACAAAAGTGGTAACAGTTTCACAATCAGGATTGAATTCTCCATTTAATAAACTTCATCATGGTTGCCAATATCAATCAATAAAATAACCATTTCTAAAAACTTTTCATCCTCAGACAAATTAAAGATAATTCTACAATCATAAGCAACATAACAAGACCACAACCCCGCTAAATCTCCTGTTAACTTATGAGACTTCAAAAACGGTGTAAATGGATCATCTGCCAAAAGCCTTAATACTTTAACAATTTGATTCTTTAATTGCGGTTTTTTCTGTGTAATCTTCCTAAAAGACCGCTTAAATCCACTACTCCAGACAACTTCCATCATCATCTCCTAGTAAATCAGCGATCAAATCATCAACGCTTCCCCTATGAGCTGTCCCATCCTTAAAAGCCTGCATCACTTCCTGAGCATTCTTCAAAATTTCAACCCGCCGATTCACAATTCGTTGCTGGCGAAGAAATTCAAATAAATACTCTCGATCTTCTGTGGGCAAACTTTCAATAGAATTAATAATTTCTTGTAAATTCATCATAGAATCTCCTAACTCAGTAAACTCTACCTTTGCTAACTCTATTTTAATCTCGCGCATCCAAAGCCTCAGCCTCTTACATTTAGCTTGCTCTGTTACCATGAGTCTAAAGTTGGGCAACGGCTCTATTGTGCTAGGTGGAGGCATAGGTGTCAGCGAAGGATAGATTTCACAATTTAGTCAAGTCTGCGCTTATCCAAGATGGGTGGACTATTACTCATGATCTATTCCCAATAGATTATGGGGATGTGCAGATGCAAATTGACTTAGGGGCTGAACGCCTACTTGCCGCAGAAAGAGATAGTGAAAAAATTGCGGTGGAAGTAAAAAGCTTTATTGCTCCCTCTACTATTTCTGAATTTCATACTGCCTTGGGACAGTTTCTCAATTATCGCTCTGCCTTACGTGCAATTGAACCAATTCGGATTCTTTACTTAGCTGTTCCCTTAGAAATTTATGATGAATTTTTCCGACTCAGGTTTATTCAAGAAGTGACCCAAGAACATCGGCTTAATTTAGTAATATATGATGTGGAACAGGAGGCGATCGTACAATGGATAAAATCAACCAGTACCGTCAATTAATCAAGCAAGTGCTGATTGACCATAGCCAGATTAAACCAGTTTACGGTGATATAGAAGTACATACTGTATTTGATAGTGAAGGAGATCACTATCAGGTAGTACGCTCCGGTTGGAATAAAAGTCGTCGGGTGTATGGTTCCCTCATTCATATTGACTTGAAGGGCGATAAAATTTGGATTCAATATGACGGTACAGAAGTAGGTGTGGCGAATGAATTGGTGGAATTAGGGATACCCAAGCAGGATATCGTGTTGGCATATCATTCGCCGTTCATGCGACAGTACGATGGATTTGCAGTTGGATAGCACTATTATTCTTCTTTTTTACTTACCACATTCTTTGTATCAAAATTACCATATAATTCAAATGTGATGAGCCAGTTCAAGAACAAGGTCTTTGATTTGTCGCATTATGTTAAATTCGAGCTATGACTCTCTGGTATGAGGAATTAGGTAATGACAGCTTCTGTAGAACATAGCTGGAATAAGAGTACTTTCATCCCTCCATTAGAAAGTGGCGATCGCCTCACCCGCAACGAGTTTGAGCGCCGCTACACAGCAATGCCTCATATTAAGAAAGCAGAACTTATAGAAGGAATCGTCTACGTGGCATCACCCTTGCGTTTTAGAAGTCATGGAGAACCACATGGTAATTTAATGGGTTGGCTGTGGACTTACAAAATTGCTACCCCTGGCATAGAGTTAGGTGATAATCCTACAGTGCGTCTGGATTTAGATAATGAACCACAACCAGATGCTGTACTGTTAATTGATGAACGTTTAGGTGGGAAAGCCAGCATTAGTGAAGATGACTATATTGAAGGCGCACCTGAGTTAGTAGTAGAAGTTGCGGCAAGCAGTGCATCTAACGACTTACATGATAAGAAACGGGCATACCGTCGCAATGGCGTTCAAGAGTACATCGTCTGGCAAGTATTGGGAAATAAACTTGACTGGTTCAGCTTACAAAATGGCGAATATGTGTCATTGCAAGCAGATGCAGATGGTGTGATTAAAAGTCAAGTGTTTCCAGGTTTGTGGTTAGCAGTCAATGCACTGCTAGCAGGAGAGATGAGAAAAGTATTAACAGTTCTACAACAAGGATTAAATTCACCAGAACATGCTAAATTTATCCACCGCTTGTAGTAGTGATAGCTTACAAAGTAAGAGTTATTTTTCCAGTTGTCTTTGTTATATTCGGTATTAGTCAAGACGTCTTTAATGTAAACTGTGAAAATCGCGTAAATAAGTCGGCGATAAAAAACCTAATTATGTAAAGAAAAGTAAAGTTAATAAAATTA